>JAWWOJ010000233.1:0-8389 GCA_033851885.1 Frankiales bacterium
CCCGACCCCTCGAGGGTGGCTGCCGAAGTGAGGACCCGTCCCGATGCGCACCACCCTCCTCAACAAGCTCGTCTCCCTGAACCACGCCGGGAAGGCCGTCGTCGTCGGCGGGCTCGCGGCCGTGAGCCTCGCCGTGACCGGTGCGGCCCTCGCCGGCCCGAGCGGTCCCCTCAACCTCGCCGCTGACGCCACGACCAGCGCTTCCGCGTCGGCCACCGCGTCGGCGGCACCCAGCGAGGACCCGACCCCGGAGGCGACCGACGCCGCTGAGCCCACCCACGCCGCCGCTGCCAAGGCGACCGAAGCGGCCGAGCCCACGGAGTCGCCGAAGGCGAAGCCCACCTGCGCGGCGACGGCCGCTCCCACCGTCAGCGCCACGGCCAAAACCGACGAGCAGGACGGCGACCAGGCCGACGCGCAGGACGGTGAGCACGACGGTGACCAGGGTCGGCACTGCGGCCAGCTCAAGGCCGGCCATCGCGACGGACACCACAGTGGCCGCGGCAACGGCGGCCTGGACAACAGCTCCCCGCGGCCGAAGGCCAGCGCGGACGCCGGCAACGACAGCAATGACAACCACGGCAGCGGGAACGGCAACAACGGCTGACCCACCTGGCAGCATGACGGAGCGGGTCGCCTCAGCGGCCCGCTCCGTCCGTTGCCCGCCCACCCCTCAGGACCTCACGCCACGTCATGAGCGACGCGCTCCTGGAAGACCTGCTGCCTCCGGCCCAGGCCGGCGAGGCATGGGCGCTGCGCGCTGTCTATGAGCAGCTGGCACCCAAGGTGCTGGCCTACCTGCGCGCCCGCGGCGCCAGTGAGCCGGAGGACCTGACCAGCGAGGTCTTCCTCGCGGTCTTCCCCAAGCTGGCGGCACTGTCCGGCGGCGCCGCGGGCCTGCGCACCTTCACCTTCAGCGTCGCGCACGCCCGCCTCGTCGATGACATGCGCAAGCGGGGACGTCGCGAACCGCCTGTCGCCTACGTCGCCGCGGAGGACCCCCGGCAGAGCCCGTCGACCGAGGACGTCGCCGTCGAGGCGCTGCAGAGCGAGCGGGTCCGCGCGCTGCTCGAGACGCTGCTGCCGGACCAGCGCGACGTGCTCGTGCTGCGCATCCTCGGCGACCTGACGGTCGACCAGGTGGCCGAGGCACTGGGCAAGACCGCCGGCGCCGTCAAGCAGCTGCAGCGCCGCGGACTCATCACGTTGAGGAGATCCGTCGAGAACCACCCGGATGGAGTAACCCTGTGACGCCCCGAGACGATGACAGGGACGTGAGACGCCCGTTGTCCGACCGCGACGCCGACGCGGTGCTGCGCGGCCATGCCGTCGCCGGCGAGGAGGGCCTCACCAGCTTCGTCTCCGACCTGCAGTCGCTCGCCGACGACGCGGCCCCGGCGCCGTCGGCCGCGCTCGCCGCGATGTTCGACGGCGGCCTCGTGCCGGACCTCACGGCCAGCCCTACGCTGCCCCCGGCGCCACGCAGGCGCTGGTGGCTCGTGCCCATACCCCTCACGGTCGTCCTCGTCGGCGCGACGATGGGCGCCGCCGGGGCCAACGCGCTGCCCGGCCCAGCGCAGCGCGTCGTGTCCGACACGGTCGCCTCGATCTCGCCGATCCACCTGCCGAAGCCCAAGGTGCACCCTGCGCCGAAGGCCAAGCCCTCGCCCACTCCGGCCGTCGCGCCCGGCCACAACCCTGTCGTCGTGCACCCCACCGAGCGTCCGCACCGGGTCACGCCGAAGCCGGTGAACCCCAAGCACTCCGACGACCACGGGCACGGCGACGGCGGCAGCAACAGCGGTCGCGGCCCGCAAGCCAGCCCGACGCCGCAGCGCGACAACCACGTCGGCTCGGGCTCGGGCTCGAGCGACCGCGAGGGCCACGGCGCCAAGAGCTCGGACGAAGGCTAGGCCACCAGGTAGTCGGCCAGCTCGGCCGCGAGCTGCGGGCCGACCCGGGCCTCGAGCCGGGTGCCCTCCTCGAGGTGCTCCTCGGTCAGGATCTCGCCCTCGTCGTGGATGCGCGCGACCAGCCGCCCCTCGGCGTAGGGCAGCACCACCCGGACCAGCGTCTCCGGTCTGGGCACCTCGTCCTCGAGCAGTGCGACGAGCTCGGCGAGGCCGGCGCCGGTCAGCGCGGAGACGGCGATCGAGTGCTTCTCGCGGCGCTGGATCCTCGACAGGACAAGGGGATCCGCGGCGTCCGCCTTGTTGATCACGACGATCTCGGGGACGTCGTTCGCGTCGATGTCGGCGAGCACGGACCGGACAGCCTGCAGCTGCCCTTCGGGATCGGGATGACTGCCGTCGACGACGTGCAGGATGAGGTCGGACTCCGCGACCTCCTCCAAGGTGCTCCGGAACGCCTCGACGAGCTGGTGCGGCAAACGACGTACGAAGCCGACGGTGTCGGTGAGGGTGAACTCGCGGCCACTGGGCGTCTGGGCCCGGCGCACGGTCGGGTCGAGGGTCGCGAACAGCGCGTTCTCGACGAGGACACCGGCGCCGGTGAGGCGGTTGAGGAGGGAGGACTTTCCGGCGTTGGTGTAGCCGGCGATCGCGACCGACGGCACGGAGTTGCGGCGGCGCTCCTGGCGCTTCACCTCGCGCGCCGTCTTCATCTCCTTGATCTCGCGGGCGAGCTTGGCCTGACGCGACCTGATCCGGCGGCGATCGGTCTCGATCTTCGTCTCGCCGGGTCCGCGGGTGCCGACGCCGCCGCCGCCGGAGCCGCCGGCGCCGCCGCCCTGGCGGGACAGTGACTCACCCCAGCCGCGCAGGCGCGGGAGCATGTAGGTGAGCTGCGCGAGCTCGACCTGCGCCTTGCCCTCACGACTGGTGGCGTGCGTCGCGAAGATGTCGAGGATCAGCCAGGTGCGGTCGATGACCTTCACCTTCACGAGGTCCTCGAGCGCCCGGAGCTGACCGGGTGACAGCTCGCCGTCGCAGATCACCGTGTCGGCGCCGGACGACAGCACCGCGTCGCGTAGCTCCTGGGCCTTGCCCGACCCGACGTAGGACTTCGGGTCGGGCATGTCCTTGCGCTGCATGAGGCCCTCGAGCACCTCGCAGCCGGCGGTCTCCGCGAGCGCCTTCAGCTCCAGCAGGGAGGTCTCGGCGGCCCGGTCTCCCTCGCTACGCGGGTAGACGCCCATGAGGACGACCCGCTCGAGGCGGAGCTGGCGGTACTCGACCTCGGTGACGTCCTGGAGGTCCGTCCGGATACCGGTGACGCGACGGAGCGCGTTGCGTTCCTCGAGGTCGAACCCCTCGCCCTCGAGGTCGTGCAGGTCGATCTCCGGGTCGAGGTGGATGGCAGGGTCGCGCACGGGGCGGGAGGGGTTGGGGTAGGTCATGTCCCTTCCATGGTCGCACTCCGCGCCGTGGGCGGCGACCTCGTATCCGCTTCTGTGCTTGTGTTCTTGCCGTGAGCACCGAGCCGCCACCGCCGGTCATCACGATGACGACGCCGTCCGCCCCGGCGCCGCGGTCCGACGTGATCGGGACGGACGCTGGGCGCCCGCCGTGGCGGATGTCGGCGGCACAGAAGCGGTTGGCATGGCTGGCCACCGCGATCGTCGCCACTGGTGCCGCCGGCGGCTGGGCGGTCGGGCACCTGCGCGAGGACCAGCGGCTGGATCAGGCGGCCCTGCAGGACGTGGCGGTGGTCGCCGTCGCCGGGGCCGATGCGGCCGGCCGCGACAACCACATCAGCCTGACCTTCCTCAACCAGGCGCACCATCCGGTGACGGTGCTCTCGGCCGAGATCGCCGGGTTCCCGACCCTGCCTGCGGACCACAACTCACTGGCGCCCGACGACCCGCAGCCGGTGACGTTCGCCCTGCCCACGGGCTGCCCGGCCGCGTTGGACGTGACACTCGCCTCCCCGATCACGCTGCTCGTCCGGACCTACCGCGGTGGGACCGCGAGGGTTCTCATCACGTCGGACGAGGGCGGCAGGTTCCTGTCCGGGCTCACCTCAGGCACGACCATCCGCTGCGGACTCCTGCCACCCGAGGTGAGCCTCGCGCTCACCGGCCTGCCGGTCGTGCGACGTGTGCGCGCCGACCTCCTGGTCGACCTGCGGCTCCGCAACGATGCCGCCGTGCCTCGGACCCTGGCCGCCGTCACGGCCACCGACGGCGTCACGGTCGTGGCCTCGGACACTCCCGTTCAGCTCGCCGGCAAGGCGGCCGCTGTCGTGCCGCTGACGCTTCGGGTCACCGACTGCGGTGCGGCGCTGTCGGCCTGGGGCGTCGCTCCGGTCCAGGCCGGCTTCACACCGACCTACCGCGTCATCTCGCTCGACGGCGAGATCGACGGCACCGTGTCCAGCGGCAGCACCCACGACGGGCACACCTCACTGCTCAACGCGTCCCAGGGGATCGAGCTCATCGCCCGCTGGATCAGCAAGGTCTGCCCGCACTGAGGTCAGAGTGCGCGCAGGCCGTCGGCCAGCTCGGTGCGCTCGTCATCGGTCAGCACCTCGAACGCGCGGGCCACCATCGCGTTGGTGATCCGCTCAGCCGCGGCCATCTGCTCCTTGCCGGCCGCCGGGTCCGGCCACGGCTGCGGCCAGCCGAAGAACTCGGCGTTCGTCCCGCCGTACCGCCCGGACATCACGGCCTGCAGCGGATCGACGCCGTAGCCACGGACGGCCACGAGGTGCGCGCCGCCGCGATGCTCGCGTGCGGTCTGCAGCGCCAGAGCGAGTCGCTCCGGCGGGCTGGCCGCGTCGTAGCGGTGCAGCACGTCGCGCCAGCCGGCGAACAGCGGCAACCCCATCGTCTGGGCGCTGTCGAGCGCCGTGGTCAGCAGGTCGGCCAACGTGCCGGCGGAGTCGACGGACGCGAAGCGGCGGGTGCCCCACAGGGCGCAGCAGGCGGCGTACTCGCGGGCGGCGTCGGCCGGCGCCATCACGGCGCAGCCCTTCTCCCATGCCTTGGTCTGCAGCTCGGGCGGGAAGAACCCGAACGTCGCGACCACGACGGAGGCGGGCGGGTTGCCGAGGACGCCGCCACGGCCGCAGTGGTACCAGGACCAGGTCTCGAAGCCGAGCTCCGTCCCGCGTGCGTTGACGACCGCGTCGAACATCCACTCGCCACCGATGCGGCCGACGGCACCGGCGATGCCCTTGGTGCACTCCTCAGGCGTCAACGGTCCACTCCCCCTCGGCCACGATCACCGCAGGTCCCTCGAGCGTCACGTGCCCGTCCTCGCGCCAGGTGACCGTCAACCGGCCACCCGGCACGTCGACCGTGTACGCCGATCCGCGCGGGATCCCGAGCCGCAGCACCGTCGCGACGACGGCCGCGCACGCGCCGGTGCCGCAGGACCGCGTCTCGCCGACGCCGCGCTCGTGGACGCGCATCCGCAGGTGGTTGTCGGCGACGTCCTCGACATACTCGACGTTGAGGTCCTTGCGGTCGGGATCGAGGGTGCCGAGGTCCTCGACCGAGGCGACGTGCACGACCGCGTGCGGGTTACCCATGTCGACGAAGGTCGCCGTCGTCCCGTCGATCACGACCGTCTCCCCGACCACGGCGGGACCCATGTCGACGAGGACCGCATCACCCTTGACGTCGACCTCCTTGATGCCGTCGCGGGTCGCGAGCTGCAGGTGCCCCTCGGACTCCAGACCAGCCTCGACGAGGTAGCGGGCATAGACCCGAACCCCGTTGCCGCACATCTCCGCGATCGAACCGTCGGCGTTGCGGTAGTCCATGAACCACAGGCCGTCGGTGCCCCTCAGGACGCGCAGCACCCCGTCGCCGCCGATACCCGCGCGGCGGTCGCAGAGCCGGCGCACGAGGTCGTCGGTCAGGTCCAGGGAGTCGTCGGGGTCGGGGAGCAGCACGAAGTCGTTCTCGGTGCCGTGACCCTTGAGGAAGCGCACGCAATCAGCGTACGCAGGTCGCCCGCCACTGCAGCTCCAGGTAGGCCTCGAGACCGCGTACCTCGAGATCGGCCGGTGCACCGTCGACGGTCGCCGGCAGCCGGTCCGGCGCGCCGTTGGCCGTCGCGGCATCCAGGGCCCGCCGCGCGGCACCGCACTCCTGCACCGTGGTGACCAGGGTCAGGTCCGTGACGATGAGGCGGTCGAGGTCGAGCGGCCCGCGGCCGTCCCTCCCGGCCAGCCGCACGGGCAGGTCTGCGGAGAAGGCGAATCCGCCGTACCGGACCTGGTCCAGGGTGAGCGGCCGGGTGCTCACGTCGACGAGCCCGAGCTGGACGCGCGTGCGTGCGGCGCGGGTCAGGCTGCTGGTCACCAGCCGCAACGCCTGCGCTCCCTGCCACGGGTCGCAGGTGCTGCGGAAGCGGTGGCTCGCCCCGACGTGCACGGGTACGCCGAGTGGGCGGCCGTCGACCGTGACGAGCTGCAGCCGCGAGGGGGGCGGCACCGGTCCGTCGCAGACGACGGGATGCGAGACCACGACGTCCGTCCCCGCCCCGACGACGGTCGGTGCATGGTCGACGAGCACCCAGCCGCGGTCGGGGCGCACCGACCGGACCTCCTCCGGCGGCCCGGTCACGACCAGGTCGAGGACCAGCGCCGACGGCCGGCCGAGCTGAGCCGTCGACCCGCGGCTGGCCGCCGACAGCCCGCCGTCTGCCGTACCCGTCTGCAGGTGGCCGGCGGAGACCAGTCCCGCCAGCAGCACGGCCGCGGCGACGAGCGCGACGGCGCGTTCAGTGGTGCCCCAGCGAGGTCGGACGGCTGCCGGCAGGACCGGTCCGGCGTGCGGGTCGACGACCGTGACGGCCGGGCCGTCGGTCAATGACACCGCGCGCGCCGGATGCGTGGGGCGAGTTGCGGCAGGTCTGCGCTCGCGACCGTGAGGAAGGCAGGTCCGCCCTGGCCGTCGATCGCCAGCCCGACGACGCCCGCGCTGGCTCCGCACCCGCGGGCGTCGAGCACGACAACGGTTCGCAGTGTCGTCCGGGGGGCGAGCCGGGCCGGCAGCCGCTTGCTCGTCCGCAGGTGCAGCGTGCCGACGGACACCGCGTCGAGCGTCACGGGGTGTGCGCTGCGGTTGGTGACGACGAGGGCGAGCTGCAGGCCGCCGGGCACCAGGACCGCGCCGGATGCCTTGAGGGTCAGTGCTCGTCGGGCGTCCACGTCGCCGCAGGCCTCGCGACCGGTGCGGCGCAGCACATCGAACACACTGGGGTCGAGCAGCAGGTCGACGGCTCGGCGCTGGCCGTGCAGCTCGAGGACGGCCTCGGCGCCGGTCGGCATCGGCGGGGCAGCCCGGCAGTCGACGACCCGCACCAGCCCGACGCCCTTGTCGTGCACCACCTGCCAGCCGTCGCCGGTGACGTGCGCGTCGACGAGCTTCGCCGACGTCCCGGTGGTGACGGACAGCACGACGGCGACCCGGTGGTCGCTGGCGACGCCGACGGCGCTGACACCGACGACGGCGCCGTCCAGGAGGCGCCGGGCGGCGTCGTCGGCCTGCTGGTCCTGCCGGTGCAGGATCACCACCGCCACCGCCGCGGCGACGATGATCAGCGCAAGGGCGGCGGAGATGAGAGCGGTCGGCCCGGGACGCCGGCGAGCCGTCGCGGCGAGGACGTCCTGGGACACGCCCGCCAGGCTATTTCAGTGATGCGCCCGCTGGGTCGGCAACGGCAGCATGTCGCCGCCGACTCGCCAGCCCATGCCTTGCGCCATCAGCCACCGTGCCTTGTCGGCACGCTGCGCCGACGCGAACAGCCAGCCATGGGCGCGGTCGCAGCCGAGCTCGATGAGCCGGGCGTGCTCGGACCATTCCTCGACGCCCTCGGCGACCACATACATGCCGCGGGCGTGGGCGCGCTCGATGACGCTCGCGACGAGGACGTCGTCGTGGTCCTCGTTGCCGACACCCCGTACGTAGTTGTGCCCGAGCTTCACGGCGTCCACGGGGAGCGCCTCGATGGCGCCGAGGGTCGCGTAGAAGCTGCTGAAGTCATCGATGGCCAGGGCCACCCCGGCCTCGCGCAGGTCGGCGAAGATCGGCTCGGCGTCGGTGCCGAGCTGCAGGCAGGTCTTCTCGGTCACCTCCAGGCCCAGTGCGCCGTTGGGCAGGTCGTTGTCGCGGACGATCCCGGCCACCAGCTCCGCGAAGCCCTCCGCGCGGACCTGCTCGGCCGAGACGTTGAGCCACAGCTGGCGGCGCGGGCCACGCAGGTCGAGCCAGGTGGCCACCTCCGCGGCGCCGGTGCGGAGCACCCATTCGCCGATCGGGGAGATCTCACCGGTGCGGATCGCGAGATCCAGGAAGTCGGCCGGGCCGAGGATGCCGAGCGCACCGTGGTGCCAGCGCAGCAGACCCTCCATCGCCACGATCGCACCGGAGTCGAGATCGATCTCGGGCTGGTAAACCAGCTCGAGCGAACCGTCC
>JAWWOJ010000206.1:0-8828 GCA_033851885.1 Frankiales bacterium
GCTTGTGCAGTCCCGGGGTGTCGACGACGACCAGCTGCGCGTCGTCGCGGTGCACGATGCCGCGGATCGCGTGCCTGGTCGTCTGCGGCCGCGACGAGGTGATGGCGACCTTGGTACCGATGAGGGCGTTGGTCAGGGTCGACTTGCCCGCGTTCGGACGCCCGACGAAGCAGGCGAAGCCGGACCGGTAGGTCATGAGTGGCGCGTCTCGCGCAGGGTGCCGTCAAGCCCGGCGATGAGGAGGGGGACCCCGGGGCCGAACTCGCGCAGCACGGCGAGGTCGGCGTCGGAGACGAGACCCTCGGTCACGACGGCAGCGGCCTCGAAGGTGCGCGCCCCGCTGGAGGCCGCGGCCGCGATCGCTGCGCGCAGTGCGGAGGTGGTGAGGCACGGGTCGCTGTTCTCGACAGTCGCCGCCGCATAGGTCCGGCCGTCGCTGTCGCGCACGGCGGCCCCTTCGGCGACGCCGGTGTGGGGCGCATGCGCTCTGGTCCTCGTGGCCCGGGCCAGGGTCACGATCTTCTCGTCTTCCGTCACTTCTCTTCTTCCTCGGTACGGCGGACCAGCACGGTCCCGATCTGGTTGCGGCGCCCCTTGGCGCTCTCGGCGACGAGCTTCAGGCCACCCACCTCGACGGTGGCACCCGGGATCGGCACCCGGCCGAGCTGTGTCGCGAGCAGGCCACCGACGGTCTCGACGTCCTCGTGCGGCAGCTCGACGCCGTACATCTCCTCGAGGTCCTCGACGGGGAGACGGGCTGTGACCCGGCAGCTGCCGTCGTTGAGGTGCTCGACCGTGGGGACGTCGCGGTCGTACTCGTCGGTGATCTCGCCGACGACCTCCTCGACGATGTCCTCGAGGGTCACGAGACCCGCGGTGCCGCCGTACTCGTCCACGACGATCGCGATGTGACCGAGGCTCTCCTGCATCTCGCGGAGCAGGTCGTCGACGGGCTTGCTCTCGGGGACGAAGACGCCCGATCGCAGAACCTCCTCGACCTTGACCCCGCCGCCGCCCTCGCGCTCCTTCTTCACGAGGTCCTTCAGGTAGGCCACCCCGAGCACGTCGTCGTTGTTCTCGCCGACCACGGGCACCCGGCTGAACCCGCTGCGAAGCAGCAGGTTCACGGCCTGCTTGACGGTCTTGCCGCGCTCGATCACGACGATGTCGGTGCGCGGCACCATGACCTCGCGCACCAGCGTGTCGCCGAGGTCGAACACCGACTGGATCATGTCGCGCTCGGACTGCTCCACGACGCCGCGCGCGTTCGCACGCTCGACGAGGTCGCGCAGCTCGGCCTCCGTGGCGAACGGTCCCTCGCGAAACCCTTTGCCAGGGGTAAGCGCGTTTCCGACGAGGATGAGCAGCGCGGCCAACGGGCTGAGGACAGAGGTGAGCACGCTGACGGGACCCGCGCTGAGCAGGGCGACCTGCTCGGCGTGCTGTCGCCCGATCGTGCGCGGCGACACCCCCACGAACACGTAGTGCACGACGACCATGACGGCGATCGCCAGGATGAGACCGCCGTCCCCCGGGACGCGGTCCAGCGTGTAACGCGTGACGACGCCGACCGCGGCGACCTCGCAGAGCAGCCGGAGCAGCAGCACGATGTTGACGGGACGGGCCGCGTCGCCGAGCAGCTTCAGCAGCCGGGGTGCGCCGCTGACGCCCTTCTCGACGAGCTCCTCGACCCGCACCCGCGAGATCCGCGAGAGCGCGACCTCGACGGACGCGAACACCCCCGCGAGCACGACGAAGACGACCGCGAGCACCAGCGGCAGCACCTCGGAGGTGGGGCTCACGTGGACCGCGAGGCCTTCCATGACTCGAGCAGCTCGCCCTGGAGGCCGAACATCTCGGCGTACTCGTCCGGCTCCGCGTGGTCGAAGCCGACCAGGTGCAGGATCCCGTGCGTCGTCAGCAGGTGCAGCTCGTCCTCGAAGGAGTGGCCCGCCTCCTTGGCCTGCTTCTGCGCCACCTCAGGACAGAGCACGACATCACCGAGCATCATCGGCGCCGTGTCGTCCGGCTTCTCCTCGTGGGCGTGCCCGGCACCGCGGGACCCGCGCAGGTCGAGCTCGTCCATCGGGAAGGACAGCACGTCCGTCGGGCCGGGTTCACCCATCCACTTCACGTGCAGCTCGGTCATGTGGTCGACGTCGACCAGCGTGATGGCGAGCTCCGCCAGCGGCGAGACCCCGAGGGACTCGAGGACGTGCCGCGCGACCCGGACCAGGTCCTCCTCGTGCACGAGGCTGTCGGTCTCGTTCATGACCTCGACGCTCATGACGACGCCACCTCCGTGAACGTCTTCGGCTCACGGGTGAAGGCATAGCCGGCGAACATCAGCCGTTGCACCGCCGCACCGGTCCTGACGACGCGCAGGCGCTCGCCGGCCTCGCGACCCTGTGCCGCACGCCACGCGTCCGGGCCGGCCGTCTCGAAGCGGGTGCGGCGCCACTCGGCTCCGCCACGCCCGATCATCGTCAGCTGGCCCTCGCGCCACTCGATGAGGAACTCCGACCCCTCGGACCACCACGGCCCGAGCAGCTCGCGCAGCTCCGCCGGTATGTCGGAGGCAGCCCATGCCGGCTTGCGCCGCGGGTCCGCGTCGAGGGCCGCGTTCAGCAACTCACCGGCCAGTCCCTCCGCGTCGGCGGCGCGGCCGGTGTTGGTGAGGACGACCGCCCCAGCCCGCTCGAGGTCGTCCCGATAGGCGTAGCAGCCGGCAAGGAACCCCGGCATCGCGCCGCCGTGGCCGTGGTGCACCCGCTTGTCGCGTCGCCACAGCATGAGGCCTCCGCCCCACGCCAGCAGCCAGGTCGCGGGGTCGAACACGACCACCGGCCGGCGCATCCCCTCGAGCGTCTCGACCGCGAGCACATCCGGGTCGGGGTCGGCGAGGAACGCCGCCCAGCGCACCATGTCGGTGACCGTCGACCACAGCTGACCCGCTGGGGCCGTCGAGCCGAGATCGCTGTCCGGCTCCGGACGTACCGCGTCGGCGAACGGTTCGGACAGGTAGCCGATCGCGCGCGGTTCCACCGGCTGCAGCGTCGTGCGCGACATGCCCAGCGGCCGCAGCAGGCGATGCTCGAGCTGCTCGGACCAGGTGCTGCTGGTCGCCCGCCCGACGACCTCGCCGAGGATGGCGTAGGCGAGGTTGCTGTAGTGGTGCGAGGTCTGGGTGGGGAGCACCTGCTCCGCGGCTTCGAACCCCGCGAGCAGGGATTCGCGGTCCGGCACCTCGAGGGTCGCCCACATGTCGCCGAGCTCGCGCTGCAGACCGCTCGCGTGGGCCAGCAGCCGCCGCAGGGTGACGCCGGCATGCCGGCTGTCGGGGATCCACCGGTCAAGCGGGTCGTCGAGGTCGAGGACGCCCTCGTCGCGGAGCTGGTGCACCAGCACGGCCGTGAAGGTCTTCGTGATGCTGCCCAGCCGGTACTGCACGTCCGGCCCCGCCGCGAGCCCGCCGACGACGGCCGACCCGACGGCACCGGTCCAGGTGATCTCGCCGTCCCGGACGACGGCGGCAACGACGCTCGGTGCACGCCAGGCCAGCTGCGCGTCGGCCAGCAAGGTGTCGAGGTCCTTCTTGTACGGCGCCTCGGTCACCGAGAGCCGCGCTTGCTGTCGTCACGTCGGCCCGGTGTGCGGACGGTGCTTGCGATCTCGGCGTCGTAGT
Organism: Frankiales bacterium; assembly: GCA_033851885.1. GTDB lineage: Bacteria > Actinomycetota > Actinomycetes > Mycobacteriales > SCTD01 > RYN-111. The sequence continues at coordinate 3,686 of JAWWOJ010000206.1, forward strand.
GCGCGTAGGCGTCGACGATGCGCCCGACGAGTCGGTGCCGCACGACATCGTCACTCGTGAGGGTCAGGAAGGCCACGTCGTCGAGCCCGTCGAGGATGTCCCTCACGACCCGCAACCCGCTGACCGTGCCGCCGGGGAGGTCGACCTGCGTGATGTCCCCGGTGACCACGATCTTCGACCCGAACCCGAGCCGGGTCAGGAACATCTTCATCTGCTCCGGCGAAGTGTTCTGCGCCTCGTCGAGGATGATGAACGCATCATTCAGGGTGCGGCCGCGCATGTACGCCAAGGGCGCCACCTCGATGGTGCCGGCAGCCATGAGTCGCGGGATCGACTCCGGGTCGATCATGTCGTGCAGGGCGTCGTACAGCGGCCGCAGGTAGGGGTCGATCTTGTCGTAGAGCGTGCCCGGCAGGAACCCGAGTCGCTCGCCGGCCTCGACCGCCGGACGCGTGAGGATGATGCGGGTGACGCGCTTCGCCTGCAGGGCTTGTACGGCCTTGGCCATCGCCAGGTAGGTCTTGCCGGTGCCGGCCGGACCGATGCCGAAGACGATGGTGTGGTCGTCGATCGCCTCGACGTACTTCTTCTGGTTGACGGTCTTCGGCCGAATCGTGCGGCCGCGGTTGCTGACGATGTTCAGTGTGAGCACGTCGGCAGGGCGGTCGTTGCCCCCGCTGGTGAGCATCGCCATCGAGCGCTCGACGGCGTCCGTGGTGAGCGGCTGACCCTTCTCGAGCAGCCCGAGCAGCGCGTCGATGAGCCGGGTCGCGATCGCGTTGTCGGCGGCGGAGCCGGTGATCGTGATCTCGTTGCCGCGAACGTGCACGTCGCTGACGAGGGCCTTCTCGATCACCTGCAGCAGCTCGTCGCGGCTGCCGAGGAGGGCCACCATGGACAGTGCTTCGGGCACGACGATCTTCGTCGTCACCTGCTCGGGCCCGGTCATGCGTCCAGGCTATCCGGCGAGCGCGCCCAGGTTCTTGCCACCGAGCACGTGGACGTGCACATGGAACACCGTCTGGCCGCTGTCGGGGCCGGTGTTCGTGAGGATCCGGTAGCCGCCGGTCAGCCCCTCCTGGACCGCCACGTCGGTCGCGGCGCGGAGGACCTCGCCGAGGTAGGCCGGGTCCTTGTGCGCGATGTCGAAGGTGTCCGTGAAGTGCTCCTTCGGCACCACGACGACGTGCGTCGGAGCGTGCGGCGCGATGTCACGGAAGGCCAGCACCCGGTCGGTCTCGAGCACCTTGGTCGAGGGGATGTCGCCGGCCACGATCGAGCAGAACAGGCAGTCGCTCATGCCGTCATCATGCGCGGTGGCGCGTGAGGTAGAGGCCGGCGCCCCCACCGATGCCCAGCAGGACCGCGCCGCCGATGACGATCCAGCCGAGCTGCGACAGCTTGCTGCCGGTGCTGCTCGAGGCGGACTTCGCCTTCACCGCGGTCGGGGACGGCGTGGGCGAGTCGCTGAACCCGGGGAGGGGGCCGTTGTCGACCGGGGTCCCCGTCGTAGTCGCCGTGGGCTGCGCGGTGACCGACCCGACCGGCTTCGGGGTGCTGGTGCGCCGCGCGGCGGTCGGGGTCGGGGTGGCCCTCGGCGTCGGCGAGTGCGTCGGCTTGGGCGTCGGCGAGTGGGTCGGTGTCGCGGAGGGCGTCGGGCTCACCGGGGGCAGCGAGATGATCGGCGTTGGGGTCGGGGTCGCGGACGGGTCCGCGCTCGCCGTACCAGGCACCGCCAGCAAGACGGCCAGGCATGCGACGAGAAGGGCCGCGGCGCGCCGTGCTGGTGGCATCTGACGAGGATACGAGCCACGCCCGGGAGTCGGGTGTAAACCGATCTCGGGACCTCGGCGTCGTCAGGTCATGAGCAGGGTCATGGGCGGCGCGTGGACAGGGACAGGGGGTGCGGCGGTGGCTGTCGAGACGGCCGAGGACCGCCTCACCGAGCTCTACACCGCGCACTACCGGTCACTCGTCCGACTTGCCGCCTTCCTCACCGGCGACCGCGACAACGCCGAGGAGGTCGAGCAGGACGCCTACGTGAAGGTGCACGGCTCCTGGCGAGGGCTGCGCGAGCCGGACAAGGCCGAGGCCTACCTCCGTACCGCGGTGGTGAACCTCTCGTGGTCGCGGTTGCGCCGCCGCCAGGTGGCCGCGAAGCACCTGCCCGAGCCGCTCCGAGACGTCGCCTCGGCGGAGTCCAGCGCCATGCGCACGGTGCAGCGCGAAGCCGTGCTGCAGGCCCTGCACCAGCTGCCCCGCCGGCAGCGCGAGGCCGTGGTCCTGCGCTACTACGGCGACCTGTCGGAGGCCCAGACGGCCGACGCCATGGGCTGCAGCGTGGGCGCCGTGAAGAGCCACACGTCGCGCGCGATGGCGGCGCTGCGACCCCTGCTGGAGGACCCGTCATGACCACCCCCGAGGACAAGCTGGCTGCGCTGCTGAGGGAGCAGGCCGAGACGGTCGTGCCCTCGGGCGGCGGCCTCGCCACGATCCAGGCCCGCGTCGCCCGCAAGCGCCGCACCCGCTGGGTGCTGCCCGGCTCGGTGGTCGTCACGGCTGCAGCCGTCGCGGTGCTCCTCGCGGTCAGCAGCACCGGAACCCGCTCGAGCCTCCAGCAGGTCCCGGGGGGCACCCCGGAACCGAGCGGCTCTCCTGTGGGGATCGTCGAGCCGTCACCGACGACCGACCCGCTCGTCGGCAAGGACCTCTACGCGGACGCGACCTGGCCGTTCACGTCGCAGGCCCAGGCGGAGGCGTGGCGCAAGGACCGGAGCTCGATGCCGTGGGCCGGCGACAAGGTGGCTGTCGCGCAGCACTTCGTTGATGACTTCCTCGGGCTCACCGACGTCACCGTCGACCCGCAGTGCCCCGAGTGCTTCGAGAAGAGCTTGCTCGGACTGGGCATGAAGTCCCACGAGGGCAGCATCGGGGACCTCGCACTGGGCGGTGCGACCGCCGGCCCGTTCTCCGTGTTCAATGTCACGCTGGACGGTCTCACGTTCACCAGCCCATCCCAGTTCGAGCAGGTCAGCTCGCCACTGACGGTGACGGGCAACATCGTCGGGGTGGACGAGAACATCGCCCTTCGTCTCATCGCGTCCGACGGCCGAACCCTGGCTTCCGCAGCGGCTCCGGCGGGCAGCGGGGCACCTTGGTCCGCCACGCTGTCCTGGTCGCAGTCCGACTGGAGCCATGCCGTCGTCGTCGGGGTGACCCGCTCCGCCAAGGACGGCTCAGTCAACCGGGTGGTCGCCCAGCCCGTGCAACGACGTCTTCCGGGGGCGCCGTCACCCACGCCCAGCCCGGGTCCCAGCTTCGCGGGTGTGGAGGCCGGCCACGTGAACCTTTACGATTCGGCCACCGGCAAGGTGCTCCGTCAGCTCACCTACCCGCACGGACAGCTGGTCGACACGGATGCCTCGTACGCGGCCGGGTCCCTGCTCTGGCTGAGGGCGCAACAGACGGGCTGCAACGACGGGCTTTACCAGCTCGTCGAAAACCGGGCGACCACGGTGGTCGCTCCCGGCAAGGTGCACCTCGGCACGCCCAGGCTCTCGCGGGACGGCCGGTGGGGTGCCTGGCTGGAGACCGCGTGTGATGGATCCACCACCGACCTGGCCGTGCAGAAGGCTGGCGGTTCTGTGCGCCGCATCAGCGTGCCTCACGGAATCCTCGTGCGGGTCCTGGATGTCGATGTCGCAGGCGCCGTCCTCATCCGCACCGGCGACGCCGTGACCGCCTTCGAATCTGGGGCAACCAGCTTCTCCGAGGGCGTCAGTACGGGTCCCGAGTCCGGCTGCACGATGACGGACGCCGTGGTGATCTTCGGACCCCCGTCCCGCCCTGGCCAGCCGGCGCTGGGGCTGTTCGGGTTCGAGCGGTGTGCCAACGGCGTGCGCATGTTCAACAACAGCGACGGCACGGCGCACCCGAACGGGCCACTGACTGCCGCTGATCAGGTCCTCAGCATGAGCCTCGGGTCAGGAGGGATGCTGGTGTCGTACCGACAGACGGCCGGCGGCCCTGTTCTGGTGGCGACCTACAGCGGCAACGTCCCTGCCGAGGCGGGCTTCTCCCAGCCGATCATCAGCGACGGCTCCGTGCGGTCACCGAGCTGGTGAGTGCCACGTAGGGTTCGTCCGTGGCCGGGTTCATCGACAGTGTGCTGACCGGCTTCCCGGTCTGGGCGCTGTACCTGATCGTCTTCCTGCTGCCGTTCCTCGAGGCCTCGATCCTGCTCGGCTTCGTCTTCCCCGGCGAAACGGCGCTGATCTTCGGCGGCGCGGTCGGGACGCAGAACGGCGCCAGCCTCACGCTCCTGATCGTCCTTGCCGTGGTCGGCGCGATCTCCGGCGACGCGGTCGGCTACGCCGTCGGGCGCCGCTGGGGATCGAGACTGCAGGCCACCCGGATCGGGAGGTTCGTCGGCGAGGAGCGCTGGGTGGTCACCGAGGCGTTCCTCCTGAAGCGCGGTGGCACCGCGGTCTTCTTCGGGCGCTGGACCGCACTGCTCCGCGCGATGGTCCCGGGGGCGGCCGGCATGGCACGGCTTCCCTACCGGACCTTCTTCGTCTACAACGCCCTCGGCGGCACCCTCTGGGCGGTCGCGTGCGTCCTCGGCGGCTACCTCGTGGGTTCTGCGGTCGGCCGCTACGTCACGAGCTTCGGCTATGTGATCCTCGGCCTGGTCGTGCTCGCGATCACGGTCGCGCTCGTCCACCGCCGCCGCAAGAGCAACGCGGCCGCCGGTCGCTGAGCTCCCGCGCGGGGGCACCCACGCCTTCCTGCACTCTGACGCGCGCCCGGGCCGCTCCTGAGCGTGGCGGGAGCGCGAGTGCGAGGTGAGAGTTCAGGAAGGGGTCCAGCGGGCTGTGCGGGCGCTGATGACGGAAGCCGCGGCGGCACCGGCGGTCGAGGTGCGCAGCACCGTGGGCCCGAGCCTGACCGCCGTACCGCCCAGGGCGTCGAGCTCGTCGGGCGTGACACCGCCCTCAGGCCCGACCACCAGCACGACGTCGCCCGAGAGCTCGACGGTCGACAGCGGGACCGCCGCCTGCTCGTGGAGAACGAGCAGCTGACCAGGAAGACCAGCGACGTCGGCCGTCGAGGCGACCTCGGTCACATCCGGGAACCACGCGCG
>JAWWOJ010000343.1:0-8814 GCA_033851885.1 Frankiales bacterium
GAGCTCTGGACCGCGGCCTGGACGCTGGCCGTCACCTGACCCCCAGAGGTGACACAACTGACGCCTGTTGCCTGACAACTACGCGCAGCCCTCGACGTCCGCGAGCAAGACCGGCGGATCCGACCCCGGACCTCGGTGCTCGCGCTGCTCGTCCTGCTCGGCTCCGGTGGGCCGTCCGCCGCACCCGCCGCGCCTAGAGGCCATCATGGTGGCGTGCTCGCTCTGGAGGACGTGACCGTCGTACGCGACGGCACCAGCGTGCTCACCGGCGTGAGCGCGTCGTTCCAGCCCGGCCGCTGCACTGCTGTCGCCGGACCCAGCGGAGCCGGCAAGTCGACGCTGCTGAGGCTGCTCGACCGGCTCCTGGAGCCCACGTCGGGGCAGGTGCTCTTTCACGGACGGCCGCTCCCGTCGTACGACGTGCTCGAGGTGCGGCGTCGGGTGGGGCTGGTGCAGCAGGCTCCGGTGGTGCTGGGGGTGACCGTGCTCGCCGACCTACGGATCGGCCGTCCGGAGCTGTTGGCGGGCGAGGCCCTCGCCCTGCTGTCGCGCGCCGGCCTCGAGGTCGACCTGGACCGGACGACCGCCGACCTGTCCGGCGGTGAGGCGCAGCGGCTCTGCCTCGCCCGTGCGCTCGCGGTCGGCCCCGAGGTGCTGCTCCTCGACGAACCCACCTCGGCCCTCGACGCGCTGGCCGCCCAGTCGGTCGAGCGGGTCGTGCGGTCGCTCGTCGCGGAGGGACTCTCGGCTGTGCTCGTGAGCCACGACCTGAGGCAGGCTCGCCGCCTGGCTGACGACGTGGTGGTGCTCGAACACGGCCAGGTCGTCGAGACCGGCCCGGCCTCCGAGTCCGACTACCTGGCCGGTGCCTCGTGAACCCCGCCGTCCCCAGCTGGTGGGGTGTGGCCGCGTCCGTCGCCCTCGTCGGAGTCACGGTCGCCGTCGTCGTCCGGGAGCAGCTGGGCCTCACCCGCGAGGTCGTGCTCGCCTGCGCGCGGGCGATCGTGCAGCTCGTCGCCGTGGGCGCCCTGCTGGGCGTGCTGTTCGACAACGCCGGCCTGCCCGGGGCCCTCGCCTGGGTGATCGCGATGGTCGTGATCGGCGGTCGGGTGGCGGGGCGGCGCGGCGCCGGTGTCCCCGGCGCGACCTGGATCGCGACGGTGGCGGTCGCGGTCGGTACGGCGACGACGCTCGGGCTGCTGGTCGCTGCGCAGGTCGTCGACGCGCACCCGCGGGTGCTGGTCCCGGTCGGCGGCATGGTCGTCTCGAGCGCGACGCGCGGGGCATCGGTGGTCCTGCTGCGGATGGCCGAGGAGGCCGTCAGCGGCCGTCGTCAGGTCGAGGCCCGGCTGGCACTGGGCCTGACGGGTGCGGCCGCCTTCGCGCCGCACCGCCGATCCGCGCTGCGCGCCGCGCTGGTCACCGACATCGACGCGGTCAAGACGGTGGGGCTCATTTCGTTGCCTGGCGCCATGACCGGCCTGCTGCTCGCCGGCGTCGACCCGCTCACTGCCATCCGCTACCAGGTGGTCGTGATGTGGATGATCCTCGGCGCGGTGGCGGTCTCGACCGCCGTGGCTGCCCGGCTCGCCGTGGGTCGGCTGTTCGACGACGCGCAACGGTTGGTGACGGCCTGATGCTCGTGCATCCCTGGGACGCCGGCAGCGACGAGGAGTGGCGTGCCTTCGTGGCCGCACAGACCGTCGGGACCCTCGTCGTACCGACCGATGAGCTGCCCGTCGTCGTGCCCACGCACTACGCCTGGGACGGCACGTCGGTGCTCGTCCACCTGGCTCGTCCGAACCCTGCTCTGAAGGTGCTCGGCGACCGCGCGCTGTTCTCCGTCCACGGCGACTGGGCCTACGTGCCGGCGGCCTGGAAGGCGATCGGCGACGAGGACCCGGCTCTCGGGATCCCGACCAGCTACTACGCCGCGGTCACCTTGACCTGCACAGTCGAGGTGCTCGAAGGGGAGCAGCTGCTCGAGGTGCTCCGGACCATGTTGGCCCGCTTCGAGCCGGGGTCGGACGTGGCCGATCCCTCCGCCCATGAGCGCAGATTGCCTGGTATCAAAGGGATCCGGCTCACTCCTGTCGACGTCCAGGCGAAGTTCAAGTACGGCGGAAACGTCGACGACGACCATCGGGCGCACGTCGCCGAGCGGCTCCGCGAGACGGGCCAGGACCAGGCGCTGGCTCAGCTCGAGCGGCGCGCAGGCATCATGCAGGCATGAGCCTCACCGGCAAGGACCTGCTCGGCGGACCGCCACCGACCCTGCTCCCCGACGAGCCTGAGCCGCGCCAGCTGCTCGAGGCCGGTGCCGCCCCGGCCGAGGTGGCGGCCCGCTTCCCGACCTACAGCGCTGCGTGGGCTGCCCTCGCCTTCGACGCATACGACCGCGGCGCGGTCATCGAGTCCTACGCCTACGCCCGCACCGGCTATCACCGTGGTCTGGACGCGCTCCGTCGCAACGGCTGGAAGGGCTTCGGCCCCATCCCGTGGGCGCATGCCCCCAACCAGGGGTTCCTCCGCGCGCTCTACGCCCTCGGCCGCGCGGCCGGCGCGATCGAGGAGACCGAGGAGGCCCAACGGATCCGGGCGTTCCTCGACGACTCGGACCCGACGGCCGTCAGCTCTCTGGAGAGCTAGCCGGACGACGCCAGCCCAGCAGGGTGCTGGCGCCGGGCAGGCTGGCCAGCGAGGCGATCCGCTCGTTCGTGTCCGCGATCGTGCGGAGCACCGGCAGCAGGTCGCGGCGGGCCTGGGTGAGCGCATCCGGGAGGGTGCTGACGATGGGGTCGTCGATGACCTTGGCCATCCGCTCCATGCCGGGTGCCAGCGCCTTGAGCGGCCCCTCGAGCTCCTCGACGATGCCCTCGATGCGGTGTGCCAGCCGGTTCATGGTCTGGATGGTCTCCTTGGCCCCGGCAGTCGCGTCGGCGAGGTTCTTCACCGCCGCGCTCAGGGACTGCACCGCACCGGGCAGCGCGGCGAGCGCTTCGGTCTGCGCCTGCATGACCGACAGCACGCCGGTCACGACGCTGTCGAGGCCTGGGATCTTCGCCACACCTGACACGTTACGGCTAGACTTCGTGCGCAAGAGGCCTTCCGCACTTGCGGAGGCCTTTCTCCATGTCGAGGAGTACGTCATGCCGGCACTGGTGCTCATCGGCGCCCAGTGGGGGGACGAGGGCAAGGGCAAGGCCACCGACCAGCTCGGCGGCCGGGTCGACTACGTCGTGAAGTTCAACGGCGGCAACAACGCCGGCCACACGGTGGTGATCGGCGACGAGACCTACGCGCTGCATCTGCTCCCGAGCGGGATCCTCAGCGCCGGGTGCACCCCCGTCATCGCCAACGGCGTCGTCATCGACCTCGGGGTGCTGTTCACCGAGATCGACGGCCTCGAGGCCCGCGGCACCGACACCTCCAAGCTGGTGGTCTCGGCCAACGCCCACGTCATCCCGTCGTACAACCGGGTCCTCGACAAGGTGACCGAACGCTTCCTCGGGTCACGCAAGATCGGGACCACCGGGCGCGGCATCGGCCCGACCTACGCCGACAAGATGAACCGCGTCGGCATCCGGGTGCAGGACCTGTTCGACGAGAAGATCCTGCGCGCCAAGGTCGAGGGGGCGCTGGAGCTCAAGGCGCAGGTGCTCCTCAAGGTCTACAACCGCAAGGCACCCGCGGTGGACGACGTCGTGGAGGACCTGCTGTCCTACGTCGACCGGCTCCGTCCGATGGTCGCCGACACGGGCCTGCTGCTCGGCCAGGCGCTCGATGCCGGCGAGACGGTGCTGCTCGAGGGCGGTCAGGCGACGCTGCTCGACGTCGACCACGGGACCTACCCGTTCGTCACGTCGTCCAATGCCACCTCCGGCGGGGCGTGCACCGGCTCGGGCATCCCGCCCAACCGCATCGACAAGGTCATCGCGGTCGTCAAGGCCTACACGACCCGCGTCGGCGAGGGCCCCTTCCCGACGGAGCTGCTCGACGGTGCGGGCGAGAAGCTCCGCGCCGACGGGCACGAGTACGGCACCACCACGGGCCGCCCGCGACGTTGCGGTTGGTACGACGCGGTCCTTGCCCGCTACGCCGCGCGCGTCAACGGCGTCACCGACTTCGTGCTGACCAAGCTCGACGTGCTGACCGGCTGGGAGAAGATCCCGGTCTGCGTGGCCTACGAGGTCGACGGCAGGCGCTTCGACGAGATGCCGATGACGCAGACCGACTTCCACCATGCGACGCCGGTCTACGAGTACTTCGACGGCTGGACCGAGGACATCACCTCGGCCCGCACCTTCGAGGACCTGCCGAAGAACGCGCAGCTCTACATCCGTGCGCTGGAGGAGATGTCCGGTGCGCCGTTCTCCTCCGTGGGCGTCGGGCCCGACCGCGAACAGACCCTCGAGCTCCGCCCGCTCCTCTAACCCCTCGGCATGAATGGATACAGCACTTCGGTCTGGGGCCCGAAAACAGAAGTGCTGTATCCATTCATCGGGGCGAGACGCTAAGCGTCGTGCACGGTGCGGTAGCCGAGGGTGCCGCCGAAGCCGAGCAGGCCGAGCCCTGCGATGCCGTCGGCGATCCGGATGGAGCGCACGCCGACGGTCCTGCGCAGCACCGCCGTCAGCAGCGCCAACGTGGACACCCAGACCAGCGATCCGACCCCGACGCCGAGCACGAGGGCGACCGGCTGCTCACCGGGTGAGGCAGCGGAGAAGATCGCGCCCCAGCTCACGATGGTCGCGGGGTTGCTGGCTGTGGCGCCCAGCGAAGTGCGGAACGCCGTCCACGGCGTGGCTGCGGACTCGCCGTCGAGGCCGGCGCGCACGTGCCACGCGGCCCAGAGGGTCTTGACGGCGAGCCACCCGATGATCCCGGCGCCGACGAGGCCGAGCACGACCCGCACCGGGTCGATGAGGAGCAGCGGCGCGGCGCCGGCCGCGCCGGCAGCCGCGTAGAGCGCGTCGATGACCGCGATGCCGGCGCCCACGCCCAGGCCGGTGAGGAGCCCGGCCCGGAGCGTGGAGCGCACGAGGAACAGCGACATCGGCCCGAGCTGCAGGGCGACGAGGAAGCCGAGCCCGAAGCCCACCAGCACGCTGCTCATGCCAGCAGGGTGCGGCCCGCTGCGGGTCCGTGTCGACACGATTCTCTTCCGACACCGCTGATGCCAAGTGGAACCCGAGGGACATGTGGGAACCGATCACGTCACAGCAGCCCCGGCGGCACCACTTGGCAGGTCGGGTGTCGGGCTACTCGGGGGGAGCGAGGGGGAAGCGGGCGACGCAGCACCAGTCGGACCCGTCCTGCACCCACAGCGACGCCTCGGTGGCCGAGGACCGCACCGGCAGTCCTGGCTCGACGGCCTCCCGCGCCCGCTGCCGCAGCTCGCCGTCGGGGGTGTCGACCACCGTCAGGTGCGGCACGACCTGCTCGAACAGACCCCCGTACGGCGGGTGCTCCGGCCAGCGTCTGGCCAGCGCGTCGATGAGCCCCGACACCTCGGCCGTCTGGTCGGGTGCGAGGTACACGACCTCCGGGAACTCCCCGACGGTGGAGAACTCGAGCGGGAACCCGTCGACGCCGGCGAAGAACCACCGCAGCTCCTCGACGATGCCCGGGTCCGGGTCGTCCACGAACGGGTAGAGCAGGGTCACATGCGCCGGCACGCCGAGGGACGCCGACACGTCTCCCTCGCGCCGCAGCTCCCGCACCAGCGGCTCGGCCTCGGGCACCTCGAGCAGGATCGCGCTCTCCACAGCAGTTGATCATGCACCCCTCACTAGCCTGTCGGTCGTGAAGGTCCTCGTCGTCGGATCCGGAGCGCGTGAGCACGCGCTCGCCGTTGCCTTGTCCCGTGACCCGTCGGTGACCGCCGTGGCCGTCGCGCCCGGCAACCCCGGCACGGCTGAGGTCGCCCTGAACCTGCCGGTCGACCCGATGGATCCTGGCGCGGTCGCTGACCTCGCCCAGGGCTTCGATCTCGTGGTCGTGGGGCCGGAGGCCCCGCTGGTCGCGGGGGTGGCGGATGCCGTGCGGGACAAGGGGATCCCGGTCTTCGGACCGTCCGCCGAGGCCGCGCAGATCGAGGGGTCGAAGTCGTTCGCCAAGGAGGTCATGTCCGCGGCCGGTGTACCGACCGCGGCAGCCGACACCTGCCAGACCGCGGACGCGGCGGTCGCCGCCCTGGAGGCCCGCACCCCGCCGTACGTGGTGAAGGCCGACGGGCTCGCTGCGGGCAAGGGCGTCCTGGTCACCGAGGACCTGCTGGATGCCGAGAACTTCGCCCGCGACGTGCTGTCCACCGCGGGTGCCCGGGTCGTCGTCGAGGACTTCCTCGACGGCCCGGAGGTGTCGCTGTTCGCGATCACGGACGGCACGACCGTGCTGCCGATGCTGCCTGCCCAGGACCACAAGCGGGTCGGCGACGGTGACACCGGCCCCAACACCGGCGGGATGGGAGCCTACGCCCCGCTTCCCTGGTTGCCGAGCGGCACGGTTGCAGAGATCCTCGCGCTGGTTCTGCAGCCGGTCGTCGACGAGCTGAGCCGGCGCGGCACACCGTTCGTCGGGCTGCTCTACGCCGGTCTGGCGATGACGAGCAACGGCCCCTCGGTGGTCGAGTTCAACTGCCGCTTCGGCGATCCGGAGACGCAGTCGGTCCTGGCGCTGCTCGAGAGCCCGCTGGGCGAGGTCCTCCTCAAGGCCGCCACCGGGCGCCTCGCGGGCACCGAGCTCACGTGGCGGTCGGGGGGCAGCGTCACCGTGGTCGTTGCGGCCGAGGGCTACCCCGGTACGCCGGCAGCCGGCGACCCCATCGAGCTCGGCGAGCTGCCCGCGGGCGTCGCGGTGCTGCATGCCGGCACCCGCCTCGACGACGGGTCGCTCGTCAGCGCCGGTGGACGGGTCCTGTCCGTGACCGCCGTCGGGCTGTCGCTGCAGGACGCCCGGGAACGGGCCTACGACGGGGTCCGGCAGGTGGTCATGCGCGGCGGCTTCAGCAGGTCAGACATCGCCGCCCGGGCCGCCCGTGGTGAGATCTCGGTACCGACTCGAGGGAGCGACCAGTGACGACACCGCGCGTAGCGGTCATCTACAGCAGCCCGGCCGAGCACGACGCGATGGCGCAGGCCGGCGCCCTGCTCGCCCGCTTCGGTGTGCCCTATGACGAGGCCTGCCTGTCGCCGCACCGGTCCCCTCGGGCACTCGCAGCGTGGATGGCTGAGCTCGAGGGCAGGGGCATCGAGGTCGTCATCGCGGGGTCTGCGGGCTCGGCAGCCCTCGCCGGCATCATCGCCGCGCACGTGGCCTGCCCCGTCATCGGCGTACCGCTGTCCGCCGGCACCCAGGACGGCCACGACGCGCTGCTCGGCCTGACCCAGCTGCCGTCGGGGGTGCCTGTCGCCGCTGTCGGGATCGACAACGCGCTCAACGGCGCGGTCCTGGCGGTGCAGGTCCTCGCGGCCGGTGACCAGGCGCTCCGACAGGCCATCTGGCAGTTCAAGGACGACTTCGAGAACGCGGCGCGCCTCTAGACTGGCGGCATGATCGAGCGCTACACCCTGCCGGAGATGGGAAGGGTCTGGAGCGAGGCCCACAAGTACGAGCTGTGGTGCCAGGTGGAGACGCTGGTGCTCGAGGTCCACGCCGAGGCCGGGACCGTCCCCGCGGACTGCGTCGAGCCGGTACGACGGGCGGCGCCGCCCACTCCTGAGGCGGTCGCGGAGATCGAGGCCGTGACCCAGCACGACGTCATCGCGTTCCTGTCGGCCTGGGCCGACAACACGACGCCGCGCGAAGCCGCCGCCTACGTGCACTTCGGGATGACGAGCTCCGACCTGCTCGACACCGCGCTCGCGCTGCAGCTCATCGGGGCCACCGACATCCTGCTGGACAAGGCCGACCGTCTCGTCGCCGCGATGCGCGACCTCGGCCTGGAGCACAAGGCTTCGGTGCGGGTCGGGCGCACCCACGGCATCCACGCCGAGCCGACGACCTTCGGCCACCGGGTGGCCGACCTGGCCTTCGCGATGGCGCGGTCCCGCGACCGTCTTCGGAGGGCCCGCGACGCCGTTGCCGTCGCCAAGATCTCCGGCGCGGTCGGCACCTATTCCAACATCGACCCCGCGGTCGAGACCGAGGTCGCGCGCCGGCTGGGACTCCGGCCGGCCGACGCCGCCACCCAGGTCGTGATCCGGGACGGCATCAGCGAATGGGTCTCCGCCCTGGCCGTGATGGCGACCGTCTGCGAGGCGTTCGCGCTCGAGGTGCGGCACGGGCAGCGCACCGAGGTGCGGGAGCTGTGGGAGCCGTTCGGCAAGGGCCAGAAGGGTTCGAGCGCGATGCCGCACAAGAAGAACCCGATCGCCAGCGAGCGGATCGCCGGCATGGCCCGGATCGTGCGCGCTGCTGTCGTCCCGGTGATGGAGGGCATCCCGCTGTGGCACGAGCGAGACATCTCGCACTCGAGCACCGAGCGGGTCTGCCTGCCGGACGCGTCCATCGCCACCGACTACCTGCTGCACCTCACGACCCGTCTGGTCACCGGCCTCGTCGTCGACACCGACCGGATGCGCCACAACCTCGAGAGCTCCGGCGGCCTCATCTACACCTCCACCGTGCTGCTCGAGCTGGTCGAGAGCGGGCTGTCCCGCGAGGACGCGTACGACTTCGTGCAGGCCGCGGCCATGGAGACCTGGGAGAGCGGTACGCCGTTCCGCGACACCCTCACCGCGCAGGCCAAGCAGGCGGGCAAGGAGCTCGACGAGGCCCGCCTCGACGAGGTGTGCCGTCCGGAGCGCTACC
>JAWWOJ010000359.1:0-13592 GCA_033851885.1 Frankiales bacterium
CTCGGTCGTGATGAACGTCGTGCCGGCTCTGGTCGCGGGCGTCGTCTCGCTCGCCGTGACGTCGCCTCCGAAGGCGGAGTTCGGCGGCCTCCCGGACCCGCAGATCCTCGCGGTGTGCGCGCTGCTCGGCGTCGACGAGGTCTACGCCGTCGGCGGTGCGCAGGCGATCGCGATGCTCGCCTACGGCGTCGAGGGTGTGCAGCCGGTCGACGTGATCACCGGACCCGGCAACGTCTACGTCGCTGCGGCCAAGCGGCTCGTGCAGGGCCGCTGTGGCATCGACTCCGAGGCCGGACCGACCGAGATCGCGGTGCTCGCGGACGAGACAGCGCACCCTGCGCACGTCGCGGCGGACCTCATCAGTCAAGCCGAGCACGACCCGCTCGCCGCGTGCCTGCTCGTGACCGACTCGGCGTCGCTCGCGGACGCGGTGGACCTGGAGGTCGAGAAGCAGGTCGCCGCGACCAAGCACCGGGAGCGCATCACCGCCGCCCTGACCGGGCAGTCCGCGACCGTGCTCGTCGAGGATCTCGACCAGGGTGTCGAGGTCGTGGACGCGTGGGCGGCCGAGCACCTCGAGGTCATCACGGCCGACGCCGCCGCGCGCGCCCGGATGGTCCGCAACGCGGGTGCGGTCTTCGTCGGCGGCTGGACGCCGGTGTCGCTGGGTGACTATCTGGCGGGCTCCAACCACGTGCTGCCGACCGGAGGGACCGCGCGCTTCGCCGCCGGCCTGTCGACGCAGAGCTTCCTCAAGCGGATGTCGTTCGTGGAGTACACGCGGGAGGCGCTGGAGAAGGCCGCGCCGCTCGTGACCGCGTTCGCTCACGCCGAGGACCTGCCGGCCCACGCCGCCGCCGTGAACGTGCGGTCCCAGTGATGCACCGGTGAACCTGCCGGTCAGGCCGGACCTCGTCGGGAAGCAGCCGTACGGCGCTCCGCAGCTCCCCGAGGCGATCCAGCTCAACGTCAACGAGAACCCGTATCCGCCGTCGGACGCCCTCATCGAGGACGTGGCCAAGGCCGTTGCCGAGGCGACGGCGACCCTGAACCGCTATCCGGATCGCGAGGCCACCGGGCTGAGGAGCGACCTCGCTGCCTACCTGACCCGCGTCACCGGGGTGCCGCTCGCGCTGGAGCAGGTCTGGGCGGCCAACGGGTCCAACGAGGTGCTGCAGCAGGTGTGCCAGGCCTTCGGGGGCCCGGGTCGCGTGGCGCTCGGCTTCGAGCCGTCGTACTCGATGCACCCGCTGCTGGCCGCCGGCACCAACACCGGGTGGGTCGCGGAGCGACGCGCAGCCGACTTCACGTTGAGCGCCCCGGACGCGGTGGCGGCGGTCCGCAAGCACCGGCCGGCGATCACGTTCCTGACCACTCCCAACAACCCGACGGGGACCGTCACCGACCTGGCCGTGGTCAGTGACGTGTGCGAGGCGACCGACGGCATGGTCGTCGTGGACGAGGCGTATGCCGAGTTCGGCGGCACCGTCTCGGCGGTGACGCTGCTCGAGCGGTTCCCTCGACTCATCGTGAGCCGCACGATGTCCAAGGCCTTCGCCGGGGCGGGCCTGCGGCTCGGCTACCTGGCCGCCTCCGCCGAGGTGGTCGACGCGCTGCGGCTGGTCCGGCTGCCGTACCACCTCAGCGCCCTCACCCAGGCGGCCGCCCGGGCCGCCCTGGCGCACACCGACGAGCTGCTGGGGACCGTCGAGGCGGTCAAGGCGCAGCGCGATCGGATGGTCGCGGGCATCCGCGAGCTCGGGCTCACCGTCGTACCTACCGAGTCGAACTTCCTGCTCTTCGGACCGTGGGCCCAGCCCGCCACGACCTGGCAGCAGCTGCTCGACCGGGGCGTCCTGGTGCGCGACGTCTCGAGCGGGCCGGGCCTCGAGGGTTGGCTGCGCGTGAACGCCGGCACCGAGGCCGAGACCACGGCTTTCCTGGAGGCCCTGGCGCACGTCCGCTGAGCCTTGACCTGCTGCGCCGGCTGGGGGACGGTGGGTGCATCGATCGAGGGGGTCGCGTGCTGACGATCACACCCCGCGCCTGGCGGGCCATCGATGACCTGACGCACCAGCAGGAAGCGGCCGGCATGCGGGTCAGGCGCACCGACTGCGGGTCGCTGTCGCTGGACGTGGCGACCGGGCCCGAGAGCGACGACACGGTGGTGTGGAGCCGCGGCACCGTCGTCTACGTCGACCGCCAGGCAGCCGCCGGCGTCGACCACGCCGTGCTGGACCTCCGCTCCGCCCCGGGCTCCCGCGCCTTCTTCCTGCGCTGACGCCGATCGCTCAGACGTCGCGGAACGGCTCGATGTGGGCGCCGAGCGAGGAGAGCCGCTGGGCGAGATCCTCGTAGCCGCGGTCGATCACGTAGACGTTGCGCAGCACCGACACCCCGGGGGCCGCGAGCATCGCCAGCAGGATGACCACGGCCGGACGCAGGGCCGGCGGGCACATCACCTCAGCCGCGGAGAAGCGCGTCGGTCCGTCGACCCACACCCGGTGCGGGTCGAGCAGCGTGACCTGGGCACCGAGCCGGTTGAGCTCCGTGAGATAGATGGCGCGGTTCTCATAGACCCAGTCGTGGATCAGGGTGCGGCCCCGGGCGACGGCGGCGATGGCCGCGAAGAACGGCACGTTGTCGATGTTGAGGCCCGGGAACGGCATCGGGTGGACCTTGTCGACGGGCGCGTGCAGCACCGACGGACGGGTCGTGAGGTCGACGAGGCGGGTGCGGCCGTTGGCTGCCGCGTACTCCTCGGAGCGCGACACCTCGAGCCCCATCTCCTCCAGGACCGCGAGCTCCACCTCGAGGAACTCGACGGGCGTCCGCCGGACGGTGATCTCCGAGCCGGTGACGATCGCGGCCGTGAGCAGCGACATCGCCTCGATCGGGTCCTCCGACGGCGAGTACTCGACGTCGCAGGCGATCTCTGACCGGCCGTGCACGGTCAGCGTCGTCGACCCGATGCCCTCGACCTCGACGCCGAGCAGGGCGAGGTAGAAGCAGAGGTCCTGGACCATGTAGTTGCTCGACGCGTTGCGGATGACGGTCACCTGGTCGAGCCGCGCGGCCGCCATCAGTGCGTTCTCGGTCACCGTGTCGCCGCGCTCGGTCAGCACGATGGGTCGTCCGGGTGCCACCGACGAGTCGCGCTCCACGTGGTAGCTGCCGTCCGTCGCGACGATCTTGACGCCGAACGGCCGCAGGGCCGACTTGTGCGGCTCGACGGTGCGGGTGCCGAGGTCGCAGCCGCCGGCGTAGGGCAACTCGAACTGGGGCGCCCGGTGCACCAGCGGCCCCAGCAGCAGGAGCACGGAACGGGTACGACGAGCAGCGGTCGCGTCGAGTTGGTGGAGGTGCAGGTCGGCGGGCGGGCGGAGCCGGAGGTCACTGCCGTCCCAGACGGCGGCGACCCCGATGCTGCGCAGCACCTCGACGATGCGGTTGACCTCCTCGATCCGGGCGACGCCGCGCAGGGTGGTGGTTCCGTCGTTGAGCAGTGACGCGCACAGCAGGGCGACCGCGGCGTTCTTGCTCGACTTCACGTCGATCGCTCCGGACAGCTGCTGACCGCCGCGGACCCGTAGGTGCGTCGGGCCGACCGCCGTGCCGAGTTGGATGAGGCCGGTGTCGAGCGCGGTGCCGATGCGAGCCAGGATCTCGAGGCTGACGTTCTGCTTGCCCTGCTCGATCCGGGCCACGGCACTCTGGCTGGTCTGGAGCGCGTCGGCGAGCTGGGCCTGCGTGAGGCCACGTTGCTTGCGGGCGTCGCGGACCAGCGCGCCGATCTGCTGCAGGTAGGCATCACTCACGAAACACAAGCTATCTCACACGTGAGATAGCGTGGGGGACAGTTGTTCCGGCTTCGGGGGGATCGTGAAGTACCGCTCCGACGTGGACGGTCTCCGAGCCGTGGCCGTCACGTCCGTCGTGGCGTACCACCTGCAGACCCCCCAGGTGACGGGTGGCTTCGTCGGCGTCGACGTCTTCTTCGTCATCTCCGGCTTCCTCATCACGTCGCTGATCGTCGGCGAGCTGGGCGAGGGCCGGTTCACCATCACCGACTTCTATCGGCGGCGGCTGCGGCGGATCGTGCCTGCCCTCGCCACGGTGCTGCTCGTCACGTGCCTGGTGGCGAGTGTCCTGCTGTTCGCCGGCGAGCTGACCTCGTTGAGCCGCAGCGCGATCTGGGCCGGCCTGTTCAGCTCCAACATCTACTTCTGGGCCAACACCGGCTACTTCGACACCCCCGCCACCTCCCAGCCGCTGCTGCACACCTGGTCGCTCGGCGTCGAGGAGCAGTTCTACCTCGTCTTCCCGCTGCTCCTGGTGCTCGTGTACCGGTGGCGGCTGCGGCTCGTGCTCGCGGCCGTGACGCTGGTGTCGTTCCTGCTCAGTGTCGCGCAGGTGCGCACCGGGCATGTGGAAGCGGCGTTCTACCTGCTCCCCGGCCGGGCCTGGGAGCTCGGCGTCGGGGCACTGCTTGCCGTGACGACCGTGCGCGCCCCTGCCGTCGCCCGGCACGCCGGGTCGCTGCTGGGGCTCGCTCTCATCGTCTGGGCCTGCCACCACGACACCCCCACCACGCCGTTCCCGGGTACGGCCGCGCTGGCTCCGGTCCTCGGGGCAGGACTGCTCATCGCGGCCGGACGTGACGCGGTCGTGAACCGTGCGCTGTCGTGGCGGCCGGTCGTCGGGGTCGGCCTCGTGTCGTACTCCTGGTACCTGTGGCACTGGCCGGCGATCGTGATCTACCGGCTCTACACGTTCAACGGCATCAGCTGGATCTCCAGGATCGCCCTGGCGGGCGGCACGCTCGCCCTCGCCGTCCTGAGCTGGCGGTTCGTCGAACGGCCGCTGCGGCGGCTGCGGCTGCCGCAGCGCCGGCACGTGCTGGCCTTCGCGGCAGCGAGCTCCGCCGCCGTGGTCGTCCTGGGTCTCGTGGTCCAGCCGCTCTCGCGCCAGGTGCATCCCGCCGATGCCGTCACCGCGGCCTACCTCCGCGAGGCGGGTGTGGTGCACGCGACGGCCAACCGTGACCGCTCCTGTTTCATCGCGACCGGTTTCAACCTCTCGAACTTCGACCCGGCCGTGTGCACGACGCCAGGGGCGGGCGTCCCCAACGTGCTGGTCTTCGGTGACAGCCATGCCGCAGACCTCTGGAAGGGCCTGTCCACCGGGCTTTCCCGCGCGGACGTCCTCCAGGCGACCGCCTCCGGGTGCAAGCCGACGCTGCCGCTGACGGGGCAGTCGCGCTGCGTGGCGGTGCTGTCCCAGGAGCTCACCCGGCTCCGGACCCAGCACGTGGACGTGCTCGTGGTCTCGGCCCGGTGGAAGGCGGGCGACGTGGCCCGCCTGGCCGGCTCGATCCGTCAGTACCAGAGGCTGGTGCCCACCGTCGTCGTCGTCGGTCCGAGCCCCGAGTGGTTCGGCAACCTGCCCTCCCTGCTCGCCCGGGCCCGCGACATCGGCGACCCGGGGCTGCCGGGCCGGCACCTCGACCTGGGGATCTTCCGCGTCGACCAGGCCCTCCGGGCGGCGGTCCAGGCGCAGGGTGGCATGTACGTGTCGCTCATGGACGAGCTCTGCCCGGCGCGGCACTGCCGCGAGCTGGCGGGTGGCTCGACGCCGATGGCATTCGACTACGGCCACTTCACGGCCGCCGGCTCGGCCGTCGACGCTGCGGACATCGTGGCCTTGGTCGGGCCGCGGCTGTCGTCGGCCGCACCCAACTGAGCGGTCCCGCTTCGTGCCACCGGTCAATGCCGACGGCCTGCCGAACTCGCATAGTGAGCGTTATGCCAACACGTGCCGAACAGAAGGCAGCCACCCGGGAGCGGCTCATCGACGCGGCCGGGCTCGTGATCGCTGCCCAGGGACTCGAGGGGGCGACCGTCCACGAGATCGCCGCCACGGCCGGGGTCACGACCGGGGCGCTCTACGCCAGCTTCGCCAGCAAGGCGGACCTGGTCGAGGCCTTCCTCGCCGAGCGGAGCATCGATCTGTCCTCGACGCCGCTCGATGTCGTGGCGCACGACCTGGGGGAGCGACTCGAGGAGGCACTCCAGGGCAGTCCCCTGTCCGGCCGGCTGTTGCTCGAGCTGCTGGCCGGCGGGACCCGCGACGACGCCGTGCGCCGCCGGGTGGCCGCCGCCGTCCTCGCGAACGTCGAGGCCCTCGCCGCCCGGATCGAGCACGAGGGCCTGGTCACGCGGTTGCCCGCCTGGGAGAGCGCCCTGCTGCTCCAGGTGCTCGTCGCGGGCACGATCAGCCTGCGAGAGGTTCTCGGCGCCGAGCTGCCGCCGGCGCTGCTCACCGAGGCCGTGCAGGTGCTGCTGTGAGGGCCGCGCTCGCCGTGCTGGCGCTGGCGGCGACTGCAGCCTGTGGGACGACCGTCCCGCTCAGCCAGCAGCAGGCCGTCGGTGACGGGCTCAGTCCCGCGGTTGCAAACGGGTCGTCAGCCGTGCCGGGGGCAGGCGCCAGCGGCGGCGTGGCCGGATCGACGACGGGGACGGCCTCGACGGGTGCTGCGGGGGGCCTCGGCGGTTCGGCGCCGACCTCCTCGACCGGACCGGGTGGGCTGGCACCGGTACCGCCGACAGGGACGCAGCGCGCCGCGGGTTACGGGTATACCGCCAAGGAGATCAAGATCGGGTTCTCGATCAGCAGCGACGCCGGCAAGGCACTGGGGGGCCTCGGGCTGGGGGTGTCGCTGGCCAACCAGGCCGACCTGGTCAGGACCTGGGTTGCCAAGGTCAACAGCGAGGGCGGCATCACCGGGCGCAAGGTCGTGCCGGTGTTCTACGACTACTCCGCCTCGGGCAACGTCGAGACCCAGGACCAGGCGGCGTGCAGCACCTGGACGCAGGACAACCACGTCTTCGCGGCGACCGGTGTTCGCGCCGGCGCGACGGGGGGAGGCGACAGCCTCACCCCTTGCCTGGCCAAGGCGGGTGTGGTCTGGCTCAACGGCAACGGCGACGCGCACAAGTGGGCGCAGTATCTCGACTCGATGTACTCGACGCTCAGCATGAACCGCACCCGTGAGGAGCGAGTCCTCGTGGAATCCCTTGCGCAGCAGGGGTACTTCACGCCGAAGGCCAAGATCGGCGTCATCATCAACGACACGAACGACGACATGTCACGGGCCGTCGACGAGGGCATGGTTCCGGCCCTCCGCAAGCTCGGACTGACGATCACGAAGCGGTTCGTGGAGACGCTGGCGGAGTCGCAGTCGGCCAACGCCGAGCTGCAGATGTTCAGCGCCGGCGTGACGCACGTGCTGTTCGCCGCGCCCGGTGGGGCGGCCCCGTCGTTCTTCATGCAGGCCGCCCAGAACCAGGGCCGCACCTACCGCTACGGACTGAGCTCGCAGGACGCGCCCGGCCTCACCGTGCAGGCACTCGCACCCGCGGCGCAGGCGAAGAACTCGGTCGGCTACGGCTACCAGCCCGGACTCGATGTCGACGCCAACAACCAGCCGGCCCCGACCGCCGCGATGAAGGCGTGCTTCAGCTACTACCGCGCCAAGGGTTACGACACGGGGTCGCTCAACCAGTCAGCGATGGCGCTCATCTGCGACAGCGTGAACCTGCTCAAGGTCGCGCTCGCGGCCCAGGTCAACCCCACCCGGGCGTCCCTGGCCGCCGCTGTCGCGCGGCTCGGCACCAGCTTCGGCGCGGCAAGCACGTTCTCGACCCGGTTCACCGCGCAGCAGCACGACGGCATCGGCAGCATCCGCGACCTCTACTTCGAGACCGCCTGCTCGTGCTTCCGGTATCGGGGCGCTCTGCGGGTGGCCTCGTGACCGAGCTGCACGACCTCACCGTCGTCGAGCAGCGCGATGCGCTGCGCGCCCGGCAGATCAGCTCGCTCGAGCTGACCGAGCACTACCTCGGCCGCATCGACAAGTACGACGAGGGGCTCGGGGCGTTCGTCGAGCGGACCGACGACCTGGCCCGGCGCGAGGCGCGTCGCGCCGACGAGCAGCTGCGCGCCGGATCCCGGCTCCCGCTGCTCGGGATCCCGACGGCCTTCAAGGACCTGCAAGCCGTCGCAGGCGTCCCCGCCCACCTCGGCTCGGCGGCCGTCACCGTCGTCCCCGACAGCGACGGTCCGGTCGTCGGTCGCCTGCGGCAGGCCGGCGCGGTCACCGTCGGCACCACGCACGCCCCCGAGCTCGGTCCGACGTGCTTCACCGCGTCGGCCGTCGTGGGGCGGCCGGCGGTCACGCCCTACGACACGGGTCGCTACGCCAGCGGGTCGAGCGGAGGTGCTGCGGCTGCGGTGGCGGCCGGCCTGGTGCCCTTCGCGCATGGCAGCGACGGCGCCGGTTCGCTTCGATCGCCGGCCGCGGTCTGCGGGCTGGTCGGCTTCAAGGCGAGCCGCGGCCGCGTCCCGGCAACCCCGTCGCTCCTGTCGCTCGGCATCGAGGGAGTGCTGACGAGGACGGTGCCGGACACCGCCGCGCTGCTCGACGTGGTCGCGGGCGCCCGGCCGGAGGAGCTGTACGCCCTGCCGCCACTGACCGATCTGGAGCGACTCATCGCGGAGCGCCCAAGGCCCGTGCGGGTGCTGTGCTGGGGAACCTCGCAGGACGAGGCCGGCAGGGCCGTCTCCGAGGCCGCCCGGCTGCTCGCGGACCTCGGCCACGAGGTCGTCGCGGACCGGCCGGCGCTCGGCTGGGACGACGAGCTGCGCGACCACCTGCTGGTCGTCGTGACCGCCTCGGTCGCTGCCGCTGCCCGCCGGCTGCCGCACCAGGAGCTGCTCGCGCCCTACACCCGGTGGTGCCTGGAGGTCGCGCACTCGCGCCCGGCCGCCGATTACGCCGCGGCGCAGGCGGCTCTCGCGGTGGCTGCCTCCCAGCAGCTCGGGCTGGCCGCGCATGTCGATGTCGTGCTCAGCCCGGTCACGGCGCAGCCCGCCGTACCCGTGGGCTGGTTCGAGCAGGACGGCACCGGCGAGGAGTGCGGTCGCCGGATGCTCGAGTGGTCCGCGTGGACGCCGTGGGCGAACCTCACCGGTCAGCCGGCCGTTTCGCTGCCCCTGCACGTCACGGCCGAGGGCCTGCCGGTCGGGGTGCAGCTGACGGGGGCGCGGGTCGGCGACGACGCCCTGCTCCTGCAGCTCGCCGCAGCGGTCGAGCGGGCGGCGCCGTTCGCGCATCGGCATCCCGTCCAGTGGTGACGACGGGTGTTGTCCGCGTGGATGGCCGTGACCTCGAGGTGCTGACCGCCGGATCGGGCCGGGTCACCGTCGTCCTCGAGGCCGGCCTCACCGCCTCTGCGGCGGCCTGGTTGCCGATCATCCCGCGGCTGGCCCCGGTGGCGCGCGTCCTCGCCGTGTCGAGGGCCGGGTACGGCCGCAGCACGCCCCGTCGGGCAGGCGCGGCGCAGGGGAGCGTGGACGACCTCGTCGCGGTCCTGGACCAGCGCGGGGAGACTGGCCCACTTGTGCTGGTCGGCCACAGCTGGGGCGGTCCGCTGTGCCGGTTGCTCGCCGCCCAGCAGCCCTCGCGGGTCGTCGCCCTCGTCCTGGTCGACGCGACCCACGAGGGCTTCGCCGGGATGCGCCGCCGCGGTGCGACCGCACTGGGCCTGCTGGGCATGACCCTGGGCCTCGTCAAGGCCCACACCGGGCTGACCCGTCGGGAGCTGAACGCGTCGAAGGGGGCCGCCGCGGAGCTGCTCGCCCGCCTTCCCGAGCCGGCCCGCGTGCGGCTCGTCGACGAGTTCGCGCGCCCGGCGACGTGGCGGCAGGCCCGCCGGGACTTCCCTGCCGTGAAGCGGTTGCTGCTGCAGCTGCAGCGCGAACCGCTCGCGCCGCCCGAGGTGCCCGTTGTGGGGGTCATCGGCGGAAAGGGTGAGGGCAGGGCCGGCAAGCTCCGCGCCGTCGTGCGCGCCGCCTACGAGCCGTGGCTCGCGTCGATGCCCGACGGTCGGCTGGTCGTGGCGCCCAACAGTGGTCACCTGGTGCCGTTCGAGGACGAGGACCTGCTGGTCAAGGTCATCGAGGAGCTCGTGATCGAGGTTGAGGCGTCCCGATAGCCTGGGGTCATGGCACGCACGGCTCTGGTGGAGCGCACGACCAAGGAGAGCGACGTCCGCGTCGAGCTCGACCTCGACGGCACAGGGCAGGCGTCGTCCGACACCGGCGTGCCGTTCTTCGACCACATGGTCAGCCAGCTCGGCAGGCACGGCGGCTTCGACCTCACCGTCGTCACCAAGGGCGACCTCCACATCGACGCCCACCACACGGTCGAGGACACCTCCCTCGCCATCGGCCAGGCCCTCCGGGACGCCCTCGGCGACAAGCAGGGCGTACGCCGCTATGGCGACGCCCTCGTCCCGCTCGACGAGGCCCTGGTGCAGGCCGCCGTGGACCTCTCCGGCCGTCCCTACCTCGTGCACGAGGAGCCCGAGCTGATCGAGCTCATCGGGGCCTACGACACGACGCTGACCAAGCACATCTGGGAGAGCATCGTGGCGACCGCGCAGATCACGCTGCACGTCCGCGTGCTCGCCGGCCGCAACGCCCACCACGTCGTCGAGTCGCAGTTCAAGGCGGTGGCCCGCGCCCTGCGCACGGCGGTCGAGATCGACCCGCGCGTGACGGGAGTGCCCTCGACCAAGGGCGTGCTCTAGCGGTGAAGGTGGTCGTCCTGGACTACGGGTCCGGGAACCTGCGCAGCGCCGAACGGGCGCTCGCGCGCACCGGCGTGGCCGTGACGGTGACCTCCGACCTCGCCGAGGCCGCCGCAGCGGACGGCCTCGTCGTACCCGGTGTCGGTGCCTACGCCGCCTGCATGGAGGGCCTCAACTCGATCCGGGGCGGCACCGTCGTCTGGGACCGCTTGCGCAGGCAGCAGCCCGTGCTCGGGATCTGCGTCGGGATGCAGATCCTGTTCGAGAGGGGCGTCGAGCACGGGGTCGAGTCGTCGGGCCTCGGAGTGCTCGCCGGGGCGGTGACCCGGCTGAAGGCCGACATCGTCCCGCACATGGGCTGGAACACCGTCACCGTCGCCGAGGGGTCGACGCTGTTCGCCGGCGTCGAGGACGAGCGCTTCTACTTCGTGCACTCCTACGCCGCACGCGAGGTCCCGGATGTGCTGCTCACCACCGCGGAGCACGGTGACGTGTTCGCGGCCGCCGTGGAGCGAGGGGCCCTGGCGGCGACCCAGTTCCACCCCGAGAAGAGCGGCGACGCCGGCGCGCAGCTGCTCGAGAACTGGGTCCGCTCGCTGTGAGCGGTCGTTGAGCAAGGAGCGCGCCCGGGCCCGTGCGGCGCGGGTGGCGGCGCGCCAGGCCGAGGTCGCTGCCGCTGCTGAGGAGCGCGAGAGGCGCGCCCGGCGTGCGGCCCGTCGGCCGCGCCCGACCCTGCCCGCCGTCCCTCGTGCGATCGTGCAGACGCTGCTCGCGGTCGCGATCGTCGAGCTGCTCGCGTGGCTGTTCCCGCTGTCGCTGCGCGTCCGACTCGGTCTCGGAGTCGTGACGCTCGCCGTGCTGTTCGTCTACCTCGTCTCTGCCAGAAGGAGCCCCACCCGATGACCCTCGAGCTGCTGCCCGCCGTCGACGTGGCAGCCGGTCAGGCCGTGCGCCTCGTCCAGGGGGAGGCCGGCTCGGAGACGTCCTACGGCTCCCCACTCGACGCCGCGCTGCAATGGCAGTCCGACGGTGCCGAGTGGGTCCACCTCGTCGACCTCGACGCCGCCTTCGGCCGGGGTTCCAACCGCGAGCTGCTCGCCGAGGTCGTGGGCCGCCTCGATGTGAAGGTCGAGATGTCCGGTGGCATCCGCGACGACGCGTCTCTCGAGGCGGCGCTCGCGACCGGCTGCGCACGCGTCAACCTCGGTACGGCGGCCCTCGAGGCCCCCGATTGGGTGCGGTCCGCGATCGCGCGCTTCGGCGACCAGATCGCCGTGGGCCTCGACGTGCGCGGCACCACGCTGTCGGCCCGGGGCTGGACGCAGGACGGTGGGGAGCTGTTCGAGGTGCTCGCCCGGCTCGACGCCGACGGCTGCGCCCGCTACGTCGTGACGGACGTCCGTCGCGACGGGACCTTGACGGGTCCCAACCTCGAGCTGCTCCGCTCGGTCACCGCGGCCACGTCCAAGCCGGTCGTGGCCAGTGGCGGAGTGTCGTCACTCGAGGACCTGGTGGCCATCGCCGGGGTGCCCGGGGTCGAGGGCGCGATCGTCGGAAAGGCCCTGTACGCAGGAGCGTTCACCCTGCCGGAGGCTCTCGCGGCCGTACGTGGCTGAGCTCGTCGACGCCGAGGACTGGGTCGGTCGGCGGGTCGAGGGCGAGACGTTCACCGACGTCACCTTCCTCGAGGCCGACCTGGCTGAGCTGGTGACGTCCGGCGCAGTCTTCGACGGCTGCACCTTCCAGGGCGTCCGCCTCAACGGGTCCTCCCACACCGCCTCGGCCTTCGTGAACTGCACATTCCTGCGGTGCACGTTCTGGGGTGCGTCGCTGCGCGGGTGCAAGCTCGTCGGCTCGTCCTTCGAGCGTTGCGCCTTCGACCTCCTGAAGGTCGAGGGCGGTGACTGGTCGTTCGTCTCGCTCACCTCCGCCGACCTGCGCACCGCCCGGTTCGAGGACGTGCGGTTGCGGGAGTCGGACCTGTCGCACGTGAACGCCGCAGGGGCGACCCTGGTGCGGCTGGACCTCTCGGCTGCCCTGCTCGTCGGTGCGGACCTCTCCGGCGCCGACCTGCGCGGCAGCGACCTCTCCTCGCTCGAGCCGACAGAGACCAAGGTGACCGACGCGATCATCACCTATGACCAGGCCGTGAACGTCGCCCGCGGGCTCGGCTTCGACATCCGGGCCGAGTGACGCCGACCCGCGGGATCTGCAAACGAGCTTTGGAAGCCGTCACCTGAGGGCAGGTCGGCCGTTGCACCCGTTAGCGGGCCACCTGGCTCAGCTGCCGCAACCCCCGATGCGGAGGACCCACGTGCTCATCACCCGACGCGCGCTCGCGACCCTGCCGGCTCTCACCGTGGCGGTGCTGTCGCTGAGCTCCCAGGCGGCCTCGGCCTCGACACCGCAACCCCTCCCGCTCCCGCTGCCGGTCACGGGCCCGATGGCGCTGCCCACGAGCTTGCCCCTTCCTCTTCCGACGGTGCTTCCGGCGCTGCCGGTGCTGCCGTCGGCGACACCGTCGCCTACCGTGGCCCCGCAGCCGAGTGCCGTGCCGAACGCGGCACCCGCCACGACGCGGAAGCCGCCGACCGCCCGGCCGGCTACCTCGGCCCCTCGCACGGTCCGTGCGCAGTCGGTGAGAGCCGCCGGAGCCCACACCGCGCTGTCGGCGTCCACGCTGCGGCTCGCCCCCGTGCCGGTCTCCGCAGCAGCGCCGGCCCTGCCGCCCTCGCTGGTGACGCCTGCCTTGCCGCCTTCGCCCAGTGCAGCGGCCGCCGGGGCCCCCGCGGCCTCAGGTGCCTCAGCGGCCGCCGACGGTCACCCGAATGCTCCGATGGTGCCTGCGGTGCTCGCCAGCGTGCTGATCGCCCTGGCCAGCGCGGCCCACGTCATGACCCGCCGGACCCGCTGACGACCCAGCACGCCTGAGTCCCGGAG
>JAWWOJ010000218.1:0-5571 GCA_033851885.1 Frankiales bacterium
AGCCCGGCGCCGCCCCACGGGGTGCTCGTCGAGAGACAGGAGGTCTGCAGACCACGGAAGGGCGGGCGCCCGCACTGACTCTCGAGGTGAGGAGATCGCGTTGGACATTGTCGTGAAAGGACGCAACGTCGAGGTCCCGGAGCACTTCCGGACCCATGTCCAGGAGAAGATGGCGCTCAGCGAACGCCTCGACCCGCGCGTCTACCACGTCGACGTCGAGCTCTTCCACGAAAAGAACCCAAGACAGTCGTCCCAGTGCCAGCGGGTGGAGATCACCGTCCGCGGCAAGGGCCCGGTGATCCGCGCCGAGGCGTGCGGGGAGACCTTCTACGCGAGCCTCGATGCCGCGGTCCTGAAGCTCGAGGCGCGGCTGCGCAAGAGCCACGACCGCCGGCGGGTGCATCACGGTCTGCGCACCCCGGCGTCTGCCGCCGAGTTCGCCACCGCCATCGCCACCCCGGCGGCCTCCAGCAACGGCACGGGGGATGTGGCCGTTCTCGGAGAGGACGGCGAGGGTGACCTGACCGGCCCGGACGACACCGAGACCCTCATCGTCCGCGACAAGGTGCACGAGGCCGTCCCCATGTCGACCCCGGAGGCGCTCCACGAGATGGAGCTCGTCGGCCACGACTTCTTCCTGTTCAGCTGCAAGGAGACCGGGCTCCCGAGTGTGGTCTACCGCCGGCACGGATACGACTACGGCGTGATCAGGCTCGCCGCCGGCTGATCGTCACGACCTCCTCCCGACAAGAGACCCCGTATCCGACTATGTCGGGTGCGGGGTCTCACCTTTTCGGGTGAGGTCTGCTCCTTCCGAGCCAGTTACGACCGGTTCGGCCGTGCGCGTGCGATGATCTGATCTGGCTATTCATGTTCCAGGGAGGAATCACGTGAGCGAACAGACTGACGAGGTGGCCGTCCCCGCCGCCAACCTCCAGGTCGACCCGATCCGTGTCCTGGTCGTCGACGACCACGCCCTTTTTCGCCGCGGATTGCAGATGGTGCTCGAGCAGGAGCCCGACATCGAGGTCGTCGGCGAGGCCTCCGACGGCTCCGAGGCGGTCGACACGGCGGCCAACACGCTGCCCGACATCGTCCTCATGGACGTCCGCATGCCGAAGCGCGGCGGGATCGACGCCTGCACGGCCATCCACGACGCCGTACCGTCGGCGAAGATCATCATGCTGACGATCTCCGACGAGGAGGCCGACCTCTACGACGCGATCAAGGCCGGCGCCATGGGCTACCTGCTGAAGGAGATCTCCATCGAGGAGGTCGCCTCGGCGATCCGCGCGGTGCACGGCGGCCAGTCGCTCATCAGCCCGTCGATGGCGTCGAAGCTGCTCACCGAGTTCGCCGCGATGGTCAAGAAGACCGACGACCGGCAGCAGGTGCCGACACCGCGCCTCACCGACCGCGAGATGGAGGTCCTCAAGCTGGTCGCGAAGGGCCTCAACAACCGCGACATCGCCAAGCAGCTGTTCATCTCCGAAAACACGGTGAAGAACCACATCCGCAACATCCTGGAGAAGCTGCAGCTGCACTCGCGCATGGAGGCCGTCGTCTACGCCGTCCGCGAGAAGCTCCTCGAGATCACCTGACCGCGCTGAATCCCACCGCTGAGTTCAGTCGAGGGAGCGGCCTTCGGCCCACCGGGACAGCTCGCGGCGGTTGGAGAGTTGGAGCTTGCGCAGCACGGCGGAAGCGTGCGTCTCGACGGTCTTGAGCGAGATGAACAGCTCCGACGCGATCTCCTTGTACGCGTACCCTCGCGCCAGCAGCCGCAGGACCTCCCGCTCGCGGGCCGTGAGCCGGTCCAGCTCCTCGTCCACGACGGGGGCGTCGGAACGGAACGCGTCCAGGACGAAGCCGGCCAGCCGGGGGCTGAACACCGCGTCGCCGTCGGCGACCCGCTGGACGGCGTCGACGAGCTCCTCCGCCGAGATGGTCTTCGTGACGTAGCCGCGGGCACCCGCCCGGATCACGGCGATGACGTCCTCCGCAGCATCCGACACCGACAGAGCGAGAAACCGCGACGGCGCGGTGACTCCCGCGATCACTGCGAGTCCGCCGCCGTCGGGCATGTGCACGTCGAGCAGCACGACGTCGGGTTGCAGCCGATCCACCAGCGCAATGGCCTCCGCCACCGTCGAGGCCTCGCCCACGACATCGACCAGCGACCCGATCTCCGCACGCACCCCGCTCCGGAACAACCGGTGGTCGTCGACGAGGACGACGGTGGTCATCGTGGCAGCTCCCGCGGCATCTCCAGCCGCACCTCGGTGCCCTCGCCCGTGGCGCTGCGGACGACGGCGAGCCCGCCGTGCCGGGTCATCCGGCCGTGGACGGAGCCGGCGAGCCCGTGCCTGTCCTCGGGCACGCCGCTGGGGTCGAAGCCACGGCCGCGGTCGCGTACGAAGACCGTCACCTGCTCGGGCTCCACCTCGCAGTAGACGTCGACGGTCGCGACCCCCGAGTGCTTGGCGGCGTTCACCACAGCCTCCCGGGTCGCGGCGACCACGGCCGCGACCTTCTCGGACAGCTCGGTGTCCCCGACGGTGACCACGTCCACGGTCACCTGGAAGGACTCCTCGATCTCTGCCGCCAGCGACTCGAGCGCGCCGGAGAGGGAACCCTCCGCCGTACCGCCGGTGTAGAGCCAGGTCCGGAGCTCGCGCTCCTGGCCACGGGCCAGGCGAGTCACCTCCGCGGGGGACCCGGCCGCCTTCTGGATGAGCGCCAGGGTCTGCAGGACGGAGTCGTGGACGTGGGCGGCCACCTCGGCACGCTCCTGCGACCGGATGCGCTCCCGACGCTCGGTGCTGAGGTCCGCCGCCATGCTGACCCACCATGGGGACGACAGCAGTGCGATCCCGACCACGACGACGACCGTCGAGACGAGGCCGGCCCGCGCGACGGCGAGCTGCCCACGTTCGGCGAGGAAGCCGACCAGACCGCCGACCAGCAGCAAGGCTCCGAGGCCGAGCCGCAGGGCGACCGAGCGGCTGCCGGTCGCCGACTCCCGCCAGCGCCGGCGCTGCGCGAGGTCGGCCTGCTGCCAGACCAGCGCGACTCCCGCGACCGCGGCCAGCAGTGGCACGACGCTCTTGCCGCCGGGCACGACGCCGGTGGGGACGAGCGCGGAGAGCCCGAGGACGACCGTCACCAGCAGGGCCAGCAGCAGGCCCTGCCCCCGCCGGTCGGCCTGGAAGGTCGTGCCGTCCCGCTGCGGCAGGAACACCCACATCACGCAGTAGACGACCAGTCCCAGGCCGTTTGCGAGACAGAGCGCTACGAAGGCGACCCGCACCGCCAGCAGCGGCAGCCCTGTGAACGCAGCGAGCCCGGAGGCAACGCCCGCGAGCGCCCGGCCGTCAATCTCACGGCGCAGCGCGGGGGCGTTCACCTGATCAGCATGCCCGCGTCGCTGGCGTACCGCCTCAGGGCTCAACCCTGAGACGCCTGCAGCACGGAGCGGATGCGCTCGGCGAGCTCCAGGTGGGCCTTGTGCCCTTCGCGGTAGGCATAGCGGAACAGCAGGCTCGGCGCGGTCAGCTCGACGTCGACGTGGACGTGCACGCCACCGCTGGTGGGGGTGACGGTGGTCCGGTTGCGGATCGTGGTGCGGGGGCGCTGCCGGGCGACGGTGACGACCTCGGTGTCGGACACCGACAGAGTGTCGGCGCGGTAGGTGATGCGGAACGGCACCGGCCCGAGCCGGAGGCTGTCGGTGATCGCGTAGCTCCGGAGGGCGCCCTCGATCGGTGGCAGCTCCTCGACCTTGGTGATCAACGGATGCAGCTCGCCCTGGCGGGTGATGTCGGACAGCAGCGCCATCGCTGCCGCCGGCGTCGCGTCGGCCGCGTGGACATCGACGTCATAGCTCCAGGTCCCGGTGCGCACCCGCGACATCTAACCCTGACCGCAGTTCCAGGGTCGCGCCCTGATGTGCCGCCGACCGCCGGACCCGAGTCTGGAGGCCATGACAGAGAGCACGGCCTTCACCGCCGCACCCCCACTCGAACGACGACTCGAACGACCCCGCGACTCCGCCTTCCGAGGGGTCTGCTCCGCGATCGCCCGGTACACCGGCACCGACCCGGTGCTGTGGCGGGTGCTCGTGCTGGTGCTGATGTTCTTCAACGGCCTCGGCCTGGTGCTCTACGTCGCCGGCGTGATCGCCATCCCCCGCGAGGACCAGGAGCGCTCGCTGGCCGACCGCCTCGTCCACGGCCCGGACCGCCGGCTGACCCGCAGACAGACCATGCTGCTGATCCTGCTGCTGATCCTGGCCGTCGGGTACATCCGCAACCCGAGCGGCGTCGTCGTGGCAGCGGTCGCGGTCGTCATCGGCTTCCTGTGGTGGCGCGGCAAGGGTGACGCTCCCGTCGGGCCGGCCGCGCCCGCGGCGCCGGTGGCGGAGTGGATCCCGACGCCCCCACGGCCCCCTCGACCGCGCTCACCGCTCGGTGGGATCACGGCCAGCACCGCCGCCGTCGTGGCCGGCGTCCTCATCCTGGTCGGCGCGGCAGGCACCCACATGCCGGTCGCGGTGCCGATCGCCGCAGCCCTCGCTGTCGTCGGCCTCGGGCTGGTCGCCGGGTCCTTCTTCGGCCGCAGCTGGGGGCTCGTCGTGCTTGCCGCCGCGCTGACGGTCTGGCTCGCCATCGCTGCCGCGGCCCAGCCGCTGCTGGACGACGGCGTCGGCAAGCGCGACTGGTCGCCCACCGGTTCAGCCACCTATCGCCTGGGAGCCGGCAAGGGGACGCTCGACCTCACGGCGGTCGCACCCGCCGCCGACATCACCGCGCAGGTCGGCTACGGACAGCTCCTGGTCGTGGTCCCCGCCTCGCTGAGGCTGGCGATCGACGCCGAGGCCGACTACGGCGACGTCGACCTGTTCGGCAAGGCCGACGGGGGCCGTCACCACCGCGAGACGTTCACCGACCCGGACGCCACGGTGCACCTGCACCTCGACGTCCGGGCCGGCGAGGTCAAGGTGGTACGGCAGTGAACGCGACCTTCGACAAGCCGGCGATGCTGATGGGGGTCGTCGCGCTGATCGCCTCGGGCCTGTATTTCCTGGACCTGGCCGGCGTGGTCCACGTCGACGAGCTGGTGACGGTGGTCTCGCTCTGGGTCGGGCTGGCGCTGGTCGGGCTGTACCGGAGCGGGCTCAGGCTGCGGGAGCGGCTCCGTCGCGAGCGGTCCGGCTGAACACCACGACGTCGCGGGGGGTCCCGTGCCGGTCCCGACGGGCCTGGCGCAGGACGCCCTCGCGCGCGAAGCCGCCCTTCTCCGCGGCCCGCTGCGACGCCAGGTTGCCGACGTCGGCCAGCAGCTCGACGCGACTCAGGCCGAGGGCCTCCCGTCCCCAGTCGGCCAGCAGGGCCGCACCCCGACCCGCGGCGCCACGTCCTCGGGCCCACGGCGCCGTCCAGTAGCCGACCTCCCCGACCCCCTGGTCCCGGTGCGGCAGCTTCAGCCCGACCGCGCCCAGGAGCTCACCGGAGGCAGCGTCGGTGACGGCCAGCTCGGCGGCGCGGCCGTCGGCCCAGGCGTGGGCGACGA
>JAWWOJ010000386.1:0-5890 GCA_033851885.1 Frankiales bacterium
GACTACACCGCCAGCCAGCGCGTCCGGGTCCTCGGCGCCGACCTCGGCGGGGTGCCGCTGGTCGCGATCGTGGTCGTCCCCGACGGCAGGCAGTGGAGCGCCCTGCTGCCCCAGGCGATGGCACTGCTCGCGGGCGTGACCCCCGGATAGTCTCGACCAGGTGCGCACCGTGGCCGGACCCACCGATCGCGTGGTGGTCGTCGGGGCCGGTCTCAGCGGCCTGAGCGCCGCCCTCCGGCTCGCGGGCGCGGGGCGCCAGGTGACAGTGGTCGAGCGCGCCGACGTCCCCGGTGGACGGGCCGGCCTGCTGGAGCTGGACGGCTACGCGTTCGACACCGGACCCACCGTCCTCACCATGCCGGAGCTCATCGCGGACGCACTGTCCTGCGTCGACGAGCACCTGGAGGACTGGCTCGAGCTCGCGCCGGTCGAGCCGCTGTACCGGGCCTTCTACCCGGACGGGTCCCGCCTCGACGTGCACGCCGACCGTGACCGGATGGCCGAGGAGGTCCGGCAGGTCTGCGGCCCCGAGGAGGCTCGTGGCTACGAGCGGTACGTCGACTTCGTCACGCAGCTGTACCGGCTCGAGATGCGGGACTTCATCGACCGCAACACCGACTCGCCGCTCGGCCTGCTCACGCCGAACCTCGCCCGGTTGGTGGCTCTGGGCGGCTTCCGCCGGCTGGCGCCCAAGGTCGCGAGCTACCTGAAGGACCCCCGGACCCAGCGACTGTTCTCGTTCCAGTCGATGTATGCGGGCCTCTCGCCCTACAACGCCCTCGCGCTCTACTCCGTCATCGCCTACATGGACTCGGTGGCCGGCGTCTTCTTCCCCAAGGGCGGCATGCACGCCGTGCCACGGGCTCTCGCCGGCGCGGCCGAGAAGCACGGGGTCGTCTTCCGCTACGGCGAAGAGGTCGCACGCGTCGTCGTCGAGAACGGCCGCGCGACGGCGGTTGAGACCACGGCCGGCCAGCGCCTTCCGGCCGACGTGGTCGTTCTCACCACCGACGTGCCGCAGGACCTGCTACCCCCCGCACCTCGGCGGAGGCTCCGGTACTCGCCGTCCTGCTTCCTGCTGCTCGCGGGCTCGTCGGCGACCTACACGCAGACCGCGCACCACAACCTGCACTTCGGCCGGGCGTGGCGGTCGGTGTTCCGCGAGCTCATCGACGAGGGCCGCTTGATGAGCGACCCTTCGCTGCTCGTGACGAACCCGACGGCGACCGACGCGACCCTCGCGCCCGACGGCAAGCAGTCGTACTACGTGCTCGTACCCACTCCCAACACCGACGCGGGACTCGACTGGGACGTCCTCGGACCGCGCTACCGCGACGAGGTCGTCGCGAGACTGGAAAGCCTGGGGTACAAGGGATTCGGCGAGTCGATCGAGGTCGAGAGCAGCACGACCCCGGCCGACTGGCAGCGACAAGGGATGGCGCACGGGACGCCGTTCGGACCGGCTCACACCTTCCGGCAGACCGGACCGTTCCGCCCGGGAAACCTCCTGCTGGACAACGTCGTCCGCGCGGGCTCGGGGACCCGGCCCGGCGTCGGCGTCCCGATGGTGCTGCTGAGCGGTCGGCTTGCCGCGGAGCGGGTGACGGGCCGTTGACCCTCGCCCAGGCGTACGACACCTGCCGGCGGTTGCACGCCCGGCACGGCCGCAGCTACTACCTCGCGACCCGGCTGCTACCGGCGGCGAAGCGCCCGGCCGTCCATGCGCTCTACGGCTTCGCGCGCTGGTGCGACGACATCGTGGACGACCTCTCGTCGACCCTGACAGCCGAGCAGAAGGCCGAGGCGCTCGAGGCCTTCGGGCGGTCCGCCCTCGACGGCACCTCCCAGCACGACGTCGCGGTCGCGCTGCGCGACACCCTGACGACCTGGGACATCCCGAGGGCGCACGTCGAGGCGTTCCTGCGATCGATGCAGCTCGACCTGACCGTGTCGGGCTACAAGACCTACGACGAGCTGCTCGACTACGTCCACGGATCCGCCGCCGTCATCGGTCTGCAGATGCTCCCGATCCTCGAACCGGTCGTCCCCCTGCAGGTGGCCGCCCCCTACGCCGCCGACCTCGGCATCGCGTTCCAGCTGACCAACTTCCTGCGCGACGTCGGCGAGGACCTGCGGCGGGACCGGGTCTACCTGCCGCAGGAGGACCTCGACGCGTTCGGTGTCACCGTGGACCAGCTGCAGGCCGGCGTGGTCGACGCGAGGTTCCGGCGCCTGATGGCCTTCGAGGTCGCCCGCGCCCGCGAGGTCTACCGCACCGCGGGTCAGGGCATCCGCCTGCTGCACCCGTCGTCACGCCGCTGCATCTCGCTCGCGTTTCACCTGTACGCCGGCATCCTCAACGAGATCGAGCGCGCCGACTACCGGGTGCTGGACCGCCGGGTGTCCGTCAGCCCCCTGCGACGAGCGGCCGCCCTGCTGAGGGTGTAATTGTGCGGTATGCGCCGATCCACCGCCCTCGTTGCCGCCACCGTCCTCACCCTCACGGGGGTGCCCCTCCTGCAGTCCTCTGCAGCGGTGGCGGCGGGCAGCTGCCCGAAACCGCCCCAGCTCACCTTCTCGCCCGCGAGCTACGTCGACCGCACCCGCGCCGGGGGTGAGCCGCTCGTCGCCACCTACCCCAACGGCAGGCTGCTCTACTCGAGCCACGCCGGCACGACGCACTTCTTCACGCCCACCGCCGTCAACCCCGGTTCGACCGCGTTCGTGCAGAACTACTCCGGCCAGACCTACGTCTGGACGAGCGACGACAACGGCAAGACCTGGACGTTCCGGCCGCGGCTCGTGCCGGGCCAGGGCGTCCCGGGCTCAGGCTTCTCCGACCCGGAGTTCGCGATCGACAGCGCGGGCAACGTGTTCTTCTCCGAGATCAACCTCGTCAACGTCGCGGTCTCGCGGAGCGCTGACAAGGGCAGCACCTGGTCGCTGCAGAACATCGGCGGCGCACTGCTCACCGACCGCCAGTGGATGGAGGCGGACCGCAAGGACGAGCTCTACTTCGTGGGCAACGGCCAGCCGGGAGGCGCCGGCGGCGGAGTCGTGAGCGGGCACTACCTCAGCAAGAGCACCGACGGCGGCAAGACCTTCACCGCCTCCATCCCGGACAGCGTCGGGGGCCAGGGGCTCGGGGACATCCGCGTCGACAAGCGCAACGGCACGGTGTACGAGGCGCACCTCACGAGCGGCAAGCAGCTGTCCATCGCGGCGTTCCGCAAGGCCCGCACCGGTGACCTGCACGCGACCGACACCAATGTGGTGGCCGAGAAGGTCGACATGACCTCGCACTGGCCCGACTTCAACCTGGACCCCGAGGGCAACCTCTACATCACCTGGTCGGAGAGCGGGAAGGGCGGCCGGGCGGCCGGCATCTGGTACTCGCGGTCGACCGACGCGGGCCGCACGTGGGTGGCCCCGGTGAAGGTCAGCACCGGCACCCACACCGCCATCTGGCCGTGGCTCGGCGTCGGCGACAAGGGCCGGGTCGGGATCGCGTGGCTCGAGGCGGATCGCGCGCTGCCGAACAGCGATGCCCAGACGTCCGGCAGCTATCCGTGGCGCATCGTCGCGGCGGCGACCACCACCGGTTTGGGCTGCGCCCGCTTCACGGAAGCCGTCGCCACCCCCACACCGGTGCACACCGGCACGATCTGCCAGAACGGCACGACGTGCCAGGCGACGCTCACCGACCGCCGGCTCGGCGACTACTTCTCCGTCGACGTCGACAACACCGGGCGGATGTACGTCGGATACGCCGACACCCAGATCGCCGCCGCGGTGTCACTCCCTGCCTTCGTGCGCCAGAACGGCGGACCGTCCCTGCTCGTCGCGCACAGCGGTCTGTCGACGGCACCCACCGCGACGACGGGACAACCGCAGGTCGCGATCCCGCGCAAGGTGTTGCCGGGAGGCTCGCTCGCGGCTACCGGCCTTGCCGACCTCGTCCCGCTGTGGGGGGCTCTGCTCCTCGTCGTCGGGCTCCTGGCGCGCCGCCCCAGAAGGTCCACCAGCTGAGGGTCTGCACCACCAGGGCAAACCCGAAGAGCAGGTCCTCCACCGGCGCCCAGACGAATCGCGCACCCACGACCACGTGAGGGTCGTAGGTCACCACGTGCTGCCCGGTGAGGATCCCGTTCGTCACGAGCTGGAACCCGACGATGATCGCGTAGGCGATCCAGAATGCCTGCTGGGCAAGGACTCGCGTCCTCAGCACCATCACGTCGAGCACGACCGTGGCCAGGACGGCCAGCACGGCGGTAGCGGTGTAGGTCATGAGCGCGCCCGTCGTACCGCCTCGAAGCCGAGCACGGAGCACAGCGGGACGACGGCGAAGAAGCCGAGCTCCTCGAGGGGCAGGCCGAGGACGCGCGGCGGCAGCACCTGGTCGGGGTCGAAGGCCCAGTGGTGCGCGCGGACGGCGAGCACGTCCCAGGTGACGAAGACGGCGGCGACCGGCACGAGGGTCAGGAGCAGCCGCCGCCACTGGCGGTAGACCCCGACGTGCAGCACCAGCTCGAGGGGCAGCGTGCCGAGCAGACAGCCGGCCAGCACGAGGAGGTAGGTCACAGCCGGGACCTGAAGGCCAGCGCGGCTGCCTGCGGGTCGGTCGCCTCCGTCAGGGCACGGACCACGACGACGCGGGTGGCACCGGCCTCGAGGACCTGGTCGAGGTTGTCGAGGTCGACCCCGCCGATCGCGAACCACGGGCGCTCGGTGCCGAGCGCGGCGGCGTGCCTGGTCAGGTCGAGCCCCGGGGCGGGGCGGCCGGGCTTGGTGGGGGTCGGCCAGGTGGGCCCGACGCAGAAGTAGTCGACGCCGGGCTCGACGGCCGCGGCGTCGACCTGCCGGGCGTCGTGCGTCGACCGGCCGATCAGCACGTCGTCGCCGAGCAGCGCCCGGGCGGCGGGCACCGGCAGGTCGTCCTGGCCCAGGTGCAGCACGTCCGCCCCGGACGCATGGGCGACGTCGGCACGGTCGTTGACCGACCACAGCGCCCCGTGCCGTCCGGCAATCTCCGCCATGACCTCGAGCAGCACCAGCTCGCGGCGGGCGTCGATGCCCTTCTGGCGCAGCTGCACGATGTCGACCCCGCCGGCGAGCACCGCCTCGAGGAACTCCGCCAGGTCCGGTCGGTCGGGGGTGCAGAGGTAGAGCCGGGCACGGGCCAGCCGGGTCGTCCTATCCACCGGCGACAGCTCTCACGAGCTCGAGCACGTCGTCGTCCGCGAGCGTCGCGACGAGCACCTCCGAACGGAGCAGCGCCGTCCCGTTGTGCTCGACGACGACGGACCCGACCTGCAGGCCGAGCAGCTCGAGCAGACCGGGCACCGTGGTGCCGTCCGCGACCTCGCGAGGCACTCCGTTGACGGTCAGCCGCACCTAGAAGGCCAGGGCCTGGGCGCGCCGCTTCACCTCGGTCGCGCGGTTCTCGTGCAGGGCCTGGAACGGCGTGCCGGGCAACGAGGGGTCCTCGGTGGTCAGCCACACGTAGGACTCCTCCGGGCTGTAGCCGGCGTCGTGCAGCAGCGTCAGGACGCCCATCAGGTGCTTGACGGGCAGGTCGCCGTCGAGCGCCTCCTCAGGGACGACGAGGCCGTCCGCGCTGCGGAGGGCGAGCAGTTTGTGCTCGGAGACCAGCGTCTTGACCGTGTTCGTGGAGACGCCCATGCGCTCGGCGGCCTCGGAGTAGCTCAGCACGCGGCCAGCCTACGGGTTGACCGCGCCCCGCTCAGACGTGAAGATCCTTCACATGTGGCGGAACTGGGCCGGCAATCAGGCAATGTCCCCTGCGCAGGTCGTGCACCCGCGCGGGGTCGAGGAGATCGCCAGGGCCGTGAAGGAGGCCGCGTCCGCCGGGCGCCGCGTGAAGGCGATC
>JAWWOJ010000387.1:0-3162 GCA_033851885.1 Frankiales bacterium
TGGAGAACGTGATGTCCCCGATGAGGCTGCTCGAGCAGGGCATCCCGTTGTCCCTGCTGCTCGACCTGGTGTGTGGCCCCATGTCGGCGGACCTGCTGTCTCACGAGCTCCAGACCGACGGCCCGACGGCCGCCTGACGCCGTGGATGTGGACTGAGGGGGTCGCCCGAGCCCCTCTGCGCAGCCCATATGTTTACATCCACGCGCGGAGGGAGGCCTCGAAGCGGGTGGCCAGGGCGGTGAGGACGGGACTCGCTCCGAGGGGGCGGCCGTCGAGGCTGATCACCGGCGCCACACCTCGTACCGAGGACAGCAGCGCGATCTCGGTGGCACGCGCGAGGTCGCCCACCGACAGCGGCGCCGCCGTGATCGGCACGAGGCGGCCACACGCGAGCACGGTGGTGCCGGGCAGGATGCCGGTGTCGACCGGCGGCGTGACGAGCTGCCCGGCCACGAGGGCGACGACCGTCGAGGTCGGCGCCTCGAGCACATAGCCGTCCGTCGACACCCAGATCGCGTCGTCGGCCCCGAGAGCACGGGCGTGCCGAAGAGCAGCCATGTTCACCGCGTACGACGTCGACTTCACGCCCCCGAGCAGCCACGGCTGCTGGGCGCGCAGGTCGGACGCGATCCCGAGCGGCAGGGTCACCACGGAGATGCCGGCGCGCCCGGCGACCGTCTCGGGCGCCACGTCGAACAGCACCGCGAACCCGACGCCGCCCTTGGTCAAGGTCAAACGCAGACCAGCGTCCTCGGCGCCGACCGCTGCCTTGTGCGCGAGCTCGTCGAAGCCGGCCGGCAGGTCGATGCCGAGCCGGCCGGCCGACTGCGCGAGGCGAGACAGGTGCTCGTCGAGCAGGCACGGGTGCCCGTCGAGGACGCGCAGCGTCTCGAAGACGGCCTCCCCCCGGACCACGCCGAGGTCGTCGGCGCGCAGCACCGGGGTGTCGGGGGGCAACTCCCGCGCGTCGTGGAGGAGCAGGACGCGGCGCACAGGACCAACCGTAGGACACGAATCATCACCCGATCGGGTGAAACGCCATCGGGAGAACCGGTCGTGGTAGAGATCACCGCGTCGCTGTCGGTGGCTCGACCGGCGGCTGCTCTGGCGCGGTAGGCGGGCCGGTCCCGACAGGACGGTAGATCCCTTGCCGGGACCGGCTCGCCACCCCCGGATACCGGATGACAGGCGCCGCCTCGCGACCTACGCTTGACGTACACGTGAAGGGAGGTGGTCCGAAGCATTGAGTAACAACTGGACTCGTGAGGTGGCTGTCCGCTAGCCGCCGTCAGACGCGGACCACCGCACGCCTGACGGCGTACGGCGACTCCACGACAGGCACCCGAACCCCTGGGCGCCGGCTCAGTCCAGCCGGCCCATCTCCGTCGGAGAAGGAAGCGCCCAGGGGTTCGCCGTGCCCGGCGGCCGCGTAGCCTCGGGCCCGTGGGCAGGGCGTTGAGCGGTGAGGTCGCGACCCAGCGCCTGCGCGACGGCGGCTACCGCGTCACCCCCCAGCGCCGTCGGGTCCTGGAGGCGGTCGCGTCGTTGGGCCACGCGACGCCGGAGCAGATCCACGCCGAGGTCCGGCCTGACGCCGACCTCGCGACGGTATACCGGACCCTGACCGTCCTCGAGCAGGTCGGCCTCGTGCAGCACACCCACCTCGGGCACGGCTCACCGACCTGGTCGGTACGGGAGGACGTCGTACACCTCCACCTGGTGTGCCAGCAGTGCCAGGCCGTCCTCGAGGTGCCGGCCGCCGTCGCGGCCGACCTGCAGTCGCAGCTCGAGCGCGAGCACGGGTTCCTGCTCGATCTCGGACACCTCTCCTTGTCAGGGAGGTGCCGGCAATGCGTGACAAACGGGGCCGAAACCCCATGACGGTGCCGGGAGGATTCCCCTTACCCGTGGCGAACCCCTCTTACGGGGAATCGCCTGTTGCCCCCAGAATGGCCCGCACCACACGACTCAGCGCTGGAGAACAATGACGCTCCCCCTTGCCGCTCGCCGCTCACTGGCGCTCGCTGCGACGACCGCCCTTCTGACCTCCGGCGCGACCGGCCTGTTGAGCGGCGCGGCGTTCGCGGCCGGCACCAACACCGGCACGGTCAGCAGCATCTCTCCGACCGTCACCAACAACACCGGCGACACCGCCGTCACGCTGAACGGGTCCGGGTTCCTGCCCACGTCCGACTCGCCGTTGCTGGCGCCGACGTTCCAGTCGGCCTACGGCTCGAGCGGCACACCGGGCCTGGTGGGCACGACCACCCAGGCGAACTCGACCACCACGAAGCTGGTCGGCAGCGTCCCCACCACCAACGCGCCGCCCGGCGTCTACGACGTCTACACGTCGCGCACCGACCCCACCGGCACCTCCGTCAGCGCCAAGTGCGGCTGCCCGTTCACGATCAGCAGCAGCGGTGCCCCCGACGCGAGCAGCGTGGTCGTAGGCGCCAGCACCGGCACCCCCTCGCGTGGCGCGCTGCCGCTCGACCTCAGCGGGCAGAACCTCGCGGAGGCTTCCTACGTCGACTTCTACCTCCCGGACGGCGTGACCAAGGACCCGGGGCTGGCCTTCACGGTCGGCGACCCGAACGACACCACCCACTTCCCGGGCTACGCCTCGGCTCAGCTGATCCGCGGCAACTACACCCACTCCGGCGCCTTTACCCCGGGCAAGCACCTGCTGCGCGTCACCAACACGGTGGGCGAGACCGGCAGCGCGGCCGAGTTCTGGCAGCCGACGTTTGCCGCGGCAGGCGTCTCACCGACCAGCACCGGCGCCGGTTCGCAGAGCGTCGTCGTGACGGTCAGCGGTCAGGGCATCCGGCAGGGATCGCGGCTGTCCATGCAGCCCTTCAAGAGCGCCAGCCAATCCACGGGCACGACCACCGTGCAGGACGTCAGCGCCGGCGCCGCCACCGTGAACGCTGACGGCACCCAGATCAGTGCGCCGTTCTCGTTCACTCAGGACGCGTCCGGCTCGCCGCGCGCCATCACGATCAGCGGGCCGGACGGCGGCAACTACAGCGTCGCCAACGTCTTCACGGTCACCCCGGGGCCGTCGATCGGCAGCCTGGACACCTCCGCTCTGGGTCAGGGCGCCAACTACGTCGAGACCATCAGCGGCTCGGGCTTCGCGAGCGGGACCAACGCAAGCAC
>JAWWOJ010000426.1:0-4494 GCA_033851885.1 Frankiales bacterium
CGTCACGAGCCTGGTCGATGTGCCGAGGGCCCTGACCGCGGCCCTGGGCCTGGAGGGCACGGCGTACGCCGACGACCCGGGTCCGTCCGGGATCGCCGTGAGCACCCTCGACCCGCTGGCCGCGGAGGACCACCCGTCGGCTCGCGCCGTCACCGAGCGGTGGCGTCTGGGGGCCCGCGGGATCAGGATGCTGACCACGCCGGCAGCCGCGGCGACCGACGGCCACTGGAAGCTCGTGCAGGACGGCACGGGAGAGCGCGCCTACGACCTCGACGGCGACCGGCTCGGGGTGCACCCGGTGCCCGTCGACCGGGTGCCCGGGCCCATCCTGACGCGGCTGCGGGCTGCGCTCGCGTCCTCGGTCCCGCAAGCACCGCCGACGACGGGCACGGCGACGCCCAACGACGACGTCGACACCGAGGAGCTCGAGGCGCAGCTGCGACTGCTGGGCTACCTCTGAGCGAGGGCCAGGACGACGCTGCCGATCCCGGCGCACTCGAACGCCCGGTCTGCCGCGTGCAGCGCCCGCCAGGTCGTCGGGGTCGCACTCCGCACC
This sequence comes from Frankiales bacterium, assembly GCA_033851885.1. Taxonomy (GTDB): domain Bacteria; phylum Actinomycetota; class Actinomycetes; order Mycobacteriales; family SCTD01; genus RYN-111. Next base: position 557 of record JAWWOJ010000426.1, read on the forward strand.
TCGACGCCGGCGATCTGCTGCGGACGGGCTGCCCGGCTCCACCGGCCCCGGCGCGGCAGGCCCAGGTCGGTGAGCATCTGCCGAGCGGGCTGGTCGGCAATGAGGTGCGAGGGGGTCGACAGCTTCCGCACCCGCAGGCCCGCCCCCTCGAGCGCCCTGCGCAGGGTCCGAGGCGTGAAGTAGACGAGGTGCTCCAGCGGCCGGTAGTGCACCCAGGACTCCTGCTGGCGGCGGCGGGCGAGCGAGGCGTAGTTGGGTACCTCGACCAGCACATGGCCACCGGGTCGTACCCACTGCGAGACGCCTGCCAGGAAGTCAGTCGCCGTCGGCATGTGCTCGACGACGTGGGACAGCACCAGCACGTCGTAGTGGTCCCGGGGCAGGTCCGCCTCCTCGAGGGTGGTCGCCCGGACGTCGTGCCCGCGGGCGGCGGCCTGGTGGGCCGAGTCGGCCACCGGCTCGACCCCGGTCACCGACCAGCCGTCCGCGACGGCGGCGTCGAGGAGCAGGCCCACACCGCAGCCCACGTCCAGCATCGTCCCAGGGGAGCCCACCACGCGGCGGAGCCGCCGCATCCGCTCGCGGTTGCAGGCGTCGATGTAGTGCCGGAACGCGGGGTGGCTGATGTCGACCCCGAAGCCCGTCGAGCCCTCGAAGTAGCCGTCGAGGTAGACCTCGTCGGGGTGTGCGTACTCCCGCGCGTAGACGGTCCCGCACGACGCGCAGCGCGACAGCACCTGCTCGCCGAGCAGCTCGGGCGAGGAGCGGCCCTCCCCGCACACCGGGCAGAGGGTCAGCGCCAGGGTCCGCACGGCGCGAGCCTAGTTGCCGGTGGCGCTTCGCAGCGCCTCGAGCCAGCCGCGCGCGGTGCGCTCCCAGGTCAGCTCCAGCGCACGCGACCGCGCACGGGCCCCCAGCTCGGCGGCGCGACCCGGGTCTGCCACGACCTCGCGGAGCGCGTCCGGCAGCGCAGTCCCCTCGAGGGGTACGACGAGACCGCCGTCAGCGACGACCTCGGGCAGCGCGCCGCGGTCGCTGACCACCACCGCGGCACCGCACGCCATCGCCTCGAGGGCCGGCAGGCCGAACCCCTCGGCCAGCGACGGCAGGCAGAACACCGCACACCGCGCCATCAGGAGGGCGAGGGCCTCGTCGGTGGGGGCGACCTCACGGCGTACGACGGTGCCCGGCAGCGGTGCCAGGGCCGCGTCGAGGAGCGCACCAGAGTCAGGGCGGTCGTGGGTCGGTCCGACCACCATCGTGAGGATCAACCCCCCGACCGCCGCGACCGCGTCCCTCACTGCCGTGAGGTTCTTGCGCGGCTGCACCGTGCCGACGAACAGCACCTCGCCCGGGGTGCGTTCCGGGCCGGGCCGGAACAGCTGGCTGTCGACGCCGTAGGACACGACGACTGGGTGCCCACCGAGCCCGCTGACCTGGTGCGCAGCCCAGGACGACGGGACCAGCACCCGGTCGGCCTTCGCCAGCCACGGAAGGGTGCGGTCACGCAGCCCGTCGAGGAAGCCGGCCTCGACACCTGCTCGCGTCCCGGCGTCGTCCCAGCTCGCCTCGTGCACCACGGCGACGACCGGCCCACGGGTGCGCACCGAGGGTCCGTGGCCGTCGACCAGCCACGCGTCGGTGCGCCAGCCGCCGTCGACCCGCAGGTCGACGAGGGGCGCCAGCTCGCGGAGCACGTGCGCCCACACCCGGCCGTGACCGGACTGCGGGGAAGCGCCGGCGACGGCTGCCGGCACACCGACCCGCAGCCGCCTCACGGGGGAACGAGGCCCTCCCAGAAGGGCACCTCGTGCACCTTCTCGTGCGCGATCGGGCCGTGGCCGAAGTAACCGCCCTCGCCGAACAGCTCGCCGTGGTCGGCGGTCACGACGACCCACGTGTCGGCAGGCAGCTCGGTGAACAGCCGCCCGATGACGCCGTCGACGTACTCGGTAGCGCGCAGCTGCCGGGCCCGCAGCCGGTCCATCGCCGCCGTGTCGAAGAACTCGCCGCCGGTCAGGTCGCCCTGCGCGTCGTCGACCCGCTTCAGCACGCCGTGCACCCCGCTGATGACGGGCCACTCCGACGGGTCCTCGTCGGGGAGGGCATAGGGGTAGTGGGTCTCGCCGACGTTGAGCAGCGCGTAGAACGGGCCGGTCATGTCGGCGAAGCGCAGGTCGTCGAGCATCGCGGCCATGTCGTTGTGCTTGGGCATCAGGCGGAAGGAGTCGAAGCCGCGGTTGATCGGCGTGGTGGGGTTGAGCACCGGCATCGAGACGCGGGCGTGGGTGGCGTAGCCGAGCACGTCGCGCAGGTACGTCGGGAGCCACAGCGAGGGCAGCAGCTTCTTGAACTCCATGCCCGGGACCTGGAGCCGCTCCGCGTACTTGAGGTAGTCCCGCTGGTAGTAGTCGCTGGCATAGACCCCCGCCGGGCTCTCGTGCGGCAGCAACCCCATCAGCAGGTTGTAGTGCGAGGGCGCCGTCCACGACGCGTAGGACCAGCGCTGCTCGAGCCGGCCCAGCCGGTCGAGCTGCGGCGTCGCGGCGGCTGCGGCGACGTCGTAGCGGAGGCTGTCGAGGATGACCACGACCAGGTTGCGGCGCTCGGTCACCGGCGCAGGCTACCTAGACTGCGCGCATGCCTGAGCCGTCGGCGCACGAGGGGATCGACCTCACCGCCGACCCGGCACCCCTTTCGCGGCTTCTGTCCGACCTCTGGGCCGCCCGGCGGCTGGTCTACATGCTGGCCCGTCGCGACTTCTTCGTCCGCTACCGCCGGGCGCGGCTCGGTCTCGCGTGGGCCGTCGTCGTCCCGCTCTCGCAGGCCCTCGTGCTGGCCCTCGTCATCGGCCGGATCACGAAGATCCGCACCACCGGCGACGTGCCGCTGACGTTGTTCGTGTTCGCCGGCATGGTCGCCTGGACGTTCTTCTCGACCGCCTTCGGGTCCGGTGCCACGGCCATCGCCGACGGTGCCGGGCTCACCACCAAGATCTACTTCCCGCGGGCAGTGCTGCCCCTGGTCACCGTCGGCGCCGGTGCCATCACCCTCGGCCTCAACGTGGTCGTACTGCTCGTCATGTGCCCGTTCTTCGGTGTGGTGCCAGGCTGGCGGCTGCTGCTGCTGCCCGCCGCGCTGGCGCTGCTCTTCGCCTTCACCGCGGGGCTCTCGCTCGTGCTGTCGGCCGTGCACGTGCACGTGCGCGACGTCCGCTACCTGCTCGAGGCGGCGTCCCGGGCGCTGTTCTACGCCACGCCTGTCTTCTACCCGCTGCACCAGGTCGGTGGGCTGCGGCACGTGCTGGCGGCCAACCCCTGCACCGGCGTGACCGAGCTCTTCCGGGCGGCCACGGTCGGGCCCGACGAGGGCTGGCTGACGTCGCTGTGGTGGTCGCTCGGCTGGACCGCGGTCATCCTCGTCGTCGGTCTCGAGCTGCACCGGCGCCTCGACAGAACCTTTTCCGACCTGCTGTGATCGATCTCCGGGGCGTCGGCAAGAAGTACGTGCAGCGCAGCGACGCGCCGTCGATGCTGGGCCGGACCCGGGAGGCGCTGGGATCCTCGACGCGCCAGGACTTCTGGGCGCTGCGCGGCGTCGACCTCGAGGTGCAGCCAGGCGAGCGGGTCGGCGTGGTCGGCGCGAACGGCTCGGGCAAGACGACGCTGCTGTCACTGCTCGCCGGGGTCACCGCACCGACCGAGGGACGGGTCCGGGTCGGGGGTCGCGTCTCACCGCTCATCGCGGTCGGTGTCGGCTTCGACGCCGAGCTCACAGGCCGCGAGAACGTCCGGGTGAACGCGACCGTCCTCGGCCTCACCGGCAAGCAGGTGGACGCGCGCTTCGATGAGATCGTCGACTTCAGCGGGGTCGAGGACTTCCTCGATGTGCCGGTGAAGTTCTACTCCAGCGGCATGCTGGTGCGGCTCGGGTTTGCC
>JAWWOJ010000496.1:0-5557 GCA_033851885.1 Frankiales bacterium
CACGGAGTACTGGTTGGTGACCTCGATGAGCTTGACCTTCTGGTTCACCACCAGGATGGGCTCACTGAAGATCGTCCCGCCGCCCGCAGGACCAGGCGCCAGCCCGGCCTGCTGGGCCTGCTTGTCGAGCTGCTTCGGCGACGAGGCCTGCACAGGCAGCGAGCCCGCGCTCATCGGAGACACCGACTGCTCGCCCTTGCTGGCGACGTTGTCGGTCCACTTCTGGCCGTCCCACCAGCGGTGCTCGAAGGTGCCGGTGGGGTCTGGGAACCAGCCTGGTTCGGCCTCAGCCATGGTGCAACCGTGTCATGCGCTCATCCTGCCTGACGAACGCCGGGTCAGCCCGATTCCTCGTACCGCTTCCGCAGCCGGTCCCGCACCTGGTCCGGCGTGTAGGCCCGCCGCTGGCGCTCCTGGCGCGCGACGACCGCCCCGGTCGCCGCCACGCCCGCCAGCCCCGCGAGCCCCAGCCACTTCCACAACCGCATGGTGAGCGACGATACGGGCGTGGTGGGACTCGACGAAGCGGTGGCGCTGGCGCGGACGGGGGATGTGTGGCTGTTCCGCGGCCGCTCCGGGGCGGATCGCGTCATCCGGACCTTCACGAACGCCCCTGTGAACCACGTCGGCATGGCCGTCGTCCTGGACGACCTGCCGCCGCTGATGTGGCACGCCGAGCTCGGGCAGTCGCTGCCCGACCTGTGGGCGGGCAGGCATCAGCGCGGCGTGCAGCTGCCCGACCGGCGGGACGCGGGGCGGACCTGGTCCCACCGCTATGGCCAGCGAGCCTGGTTCCGGCAGCTCACGGGCCCGGTCGGCGCCGACACCGAAGACGCGGTCCTGCAGACCGTCGCGCGGCTCGACGGCACCCCGTTCCCGTCGACCGCTCAGCTCGCCGGCGGCTGGCTGCGCGCCCGGGTGCCCGGGGCACGGCAGAGCACGTCGGTCGAGACCGCGTTCTGCGCCGACGTCCTCGCCCGCACCTACCAGGCGATGGGTGTGCTCGGGGACGAGCGGCCGTCGGCGTTCTATGACCCCGGATCGTTCTGGAGCGGCGACGACCTGCAGCTGCGGCCGGGATGGTCCCTCGGTCCGGAGGTCGCCGTGACACTGTCAGTGCAGCAGCCCGAGCCGTCGTAGGTCGCGCTGCCACAGGTCGGCGAGCCGGAGGTGCCCGGCGTCGGTCGGGTGGTCGTTGTTCGGCACGAACAGGTACCGGTAGCGGTCGCCGAACCACTTCTCCGCGATGGGGTCGAGGAACACCGCGCAACCGAGGCGCGCTGTCTCGGCCTTCTCGACCTGGCCGATGTAGAGCATCTCGGCCGGCGGCTGGTCGTCGTACCAGAACGACGTGGCCACCACGACGTAGGCGTCGGGCGCCGCCCGGCGTACCGCCTGCAGGGTCTTGCGCACGTAGTCGACGAAGTAGGGCGGGCCGGTGTGCCGCAGGTCGTTGGCGCTCCCGAACACGATCACCAGGTCCGGGTGCTGCGCGGGCACCTTGCGCACCTGGTCGAGGTAGATGAGCCCGTCGTAGGCCTTCCCCGTGAAGCCCTTGCTCAAGTAGCCACTGGCACCCTGGGCGTCCTTGAACACGGTCCACCCGGTCCGGCGCGCCAGGATCGCCGGCCACCCCTTGGCACCGACGCCACCCTTGCCGGGCTCACCCGTGGTGTAGCTGTCTCCGATGACCGACACCACCGACCCGCCGGGAAGCGGACGGCGGTAGCGGCAGCCGTCCGGGCCGACCGTGGGCGTGGGGGCGGGCGAGGGCGGTGGGCTCGCAGTCGGCACGACAGGGGTCGGCGTCGGCGAGGGGGGCGTCGCCGTCGTACTGCTCGAGCAGGCTGCCACCAGCACCAGCGCGGCCAAGGACAGGGACCCTCCGGGCACGCGTCGCGTCACTAGGCCATCATGCGCGAATGGGCCTGACGCAGCCGCACTTCCCCACCCTCGACCTCGAGGAGTGGGCCCGCGGGACCCGCAGCGAGCGGCTGCGACCGATGGCTCGGCACGTCGCGGAGTACGGCTTCGGCACGCCCGACGTCGTCTACGTCCTCTACGCCCTGAAGATCGCGCTGTACGTCCTCGTCGGCATGGCCTTTGCCCTGTCGACCCCGGGGGTCGACGGCTTCACCCACGTCGGCAGCTGGTGGTCGCTGCCGGTCGTGTTCGAGAAGGCCGTGCTCTGGACGATGCTGTTCGAGGTCCTCGGCCTCGGTTGCGGTTTCGGCCCGCTCAACCTCAGGATCACGCCGCCACTCGGCTCCTTCCTCTACTGGCTGCGTCCGGGGACCATCCGGCTGCCACCGTGGCGGCTCCCCGGCCTGCGCGGCACGACCAGGACACCGCTCGACGTGGCCCTGTACGGCGGTCTGGTCGCGGCCCTTCTCTGGGCGCTGCTCGGGTCCCTGCCCGACGCCCAGGTCGTCACGGTGCTCGTGCTGCTGGCAGCGATCGGGCTCCGCGACAAGACGATCTTCCTGGCCGCGCGCTCGGAGGTCTACGGGACGCTGGCCATCACGTTCCTGTTCGGCGGCGCGGACACGGTCGTCGGCGCCAAGCTCGTCCTGCTGTGCATCTGGTGGGGCGCCGCGACGTCGAAGCTCAACCGGCACTTCCCCAACGTCGTCGCGACGATGCTCAGCAACTCGCCCCTGATGCGGAGCCCGGTGCTGACCCGCCGGCTGCACCGGCATGTGCCCGACGACCTCAGGCCGTCCCGGCTGACCGAGTGGATCGCGCACGGCAGCACCGCGGTGGAGTACCTCGTGCCGCTGGTCCTCATCACGTCGCGCGGCGGCGCCGTGACGACGGTCGCCGCGATCGTGATGATCCTGTTCCACCTCAACATCCTGGTGAGCATGCCCATGGGCGTGCCTCTGGAGTGGAACGTCTTCATGATGTTCGCGATCGGCACCCTGTTCGTGAAGCACGCCGGCCTGGGCCTGTCCGACGTGCAGCACCCGGTGCCGCTCGTGGTGCTCCTCGTGGTCGTGGTCTCGACCGTGATGCTGGGCAACGTGCGCCCCGACCTGGTGAGCTTCCTGCCGGCGATGCGCTACTACGCAGGCAACTGGGACACGTCGGTCTGGCTGTTCACGCCCTCAGGACTCGGCAAGCTCACCGAGGGAACCGTGCGCGCCGCGCCGATGCCCTACGACGCTCTCGAGGCGTTCTACGGCAAGGAGCAGGCCGTCCTGCCGATCTGGATCGGCTACGCCTTCCGCTCGATGCACAGCCACGGACGGGCACTGTTCAGCCTGGTCGACCGGCTGGCGCCGGACGAGGGCGACCTGCTGCTCGAGGGCGAGCTGGTCGCCGGGGTCGTGCTCGGCTGGAACTTCGGCGATGGCCACATGCACAACGAGAACCTCGTCGCGGCCCTGCAGGAGCGCTGCCACTTCGAGCCAGGAGAGGTCCGCGTCGTCATGCTCGAGTCGCAGCCGATCCAGCGGCAAGCGCAGCGCTACCGGCTCGTGGACGCCGCCACCGGCGAGCTCGAGCGAGGCGAGGTCCTCGTCCGCGACATGGTCGCCGCGCAGCCCTGGGAGCTGCTGCCTGTCCACGTGCGGTCATGACCACCGCGGTCGTCGTGGGAGCGGGTCCCAACGGGCTCGCCGCCGCGGTCGCGCTGGCGCAGCGAGGGGTCGACGTCACGGTCCTCGAGGCGGCTGAGGAGATCGGCGGCGGCACCCGCAGCGCCGAGCTGACCGTCCCCGGCCTGCGGCACGACGTGTGCTCGGCCATCCATCCGTTCGGGATCGCCTCGCCCTACCTGCGCACCTTGCCGCTCTCCGACCACGGCCTGGTCTGGCGGTGGCCCGAGGTGGACCTGGCGCACCCGCTCGACGGCGGCACGGCGGCCGTCATGGTGCGCTCGATCACCGACACAGCAACGGGTCTCGGGGCCGACGGCCCGCGCTGGCAGCGGACCTTCGGGCCGCTCGTGGACGACTTCGAGACACTCACACCCGACGTGCTGGGACCGCTGCTGCGGATGCCGAGCCACCCCTTGCTGATGGCCAGGTTCGGACTCCGGGCCGCCCTGCCGGCGTCGTGGCTGTGGCGGCGCTTCGAAGGCGCGCCCGCGAAGGCGCTGTTCGCCGGCAACGCCGCACACGCCTTCGTACCGCTCACCGGGCCGGCGACCTCAGGTGTCGGCGTGATGCTGATCGGCGCCGGGCACCGATACGGGTGGCCAGTGGCAGAGGGTGGGTCGCACGCGATCACCAAGGCCCTCGCCTCGCTGCTCGTCTCGCTCGGCGGCAGGATCGAGACGGGTGTCGCCGTCACTTCGCTGCCCGACACCGACGTGGTGCTGCTCGACACCAGTCCCTCAGCGGCCACCCGGATCGCACGGCTGCCGGAGCGGACCTATGCGCACTTCCGGCATGGTCCGGGCGCGTTCAAGGTCGACCTCGCCGTCCGGGGCGGGATCCCCTGGACCGACGAGGCCTGCCGGCGCGCCGGGGCGCTCCACCTGGGCGGCACCGCCGAGGAGGTGGCGTTCACCGAGGCCGAGATCTCCGCCGGCCGGATGCCGGCCCGTCCGTTCGTGCTCGTCGGGCAGCAGTACCTGTGCGATCCCAGCCGGTCGGTCGGCGACCTGCACCCGGTCTGGACCTACGCCCACGTCCCGGCGGGATACGACGGCGATGCCACCGAGGCGGTCATCGCGCAGCTCGAGCGGTTCGCCCCCGGCGTCCGCGACTGCATCGAGGTCACCGCGGTCAGGACGCCCGCCGACCTCGCTGCCGACAACGCCAACCTCGTCGGCGGCGACATCGCCGGCGGAGCCAACTCGCTGCGCCAGCTCATCGGGCGGCCGCGGATCGCGCGAAACCCTTATGCGACAGGCATTCCGGGGGTCTTCCTGTGCTCCGCCTCGACGCCACCCGGTGCGGGCGTCCACGGGATGGCCGGCTGGCACGCCGCCCAGCGCGCCCTGGCCTACCTCGACCACCGCTGACACACGCAACGGGCGGCCCCTCGAAGAGGGACCGCCCGTTGAGACGTACGAGGACCTAGAAGTCCATGTCGCCCATGCCGCCGCCACCGGGCATGGCCGCCGCGGCCTTCTCCGGCTTGTCGGCGATGACGGCCTCGGTCGTGAGGAAGAGCGCCGCGATGGACGCGGCGTTCTGCAGGGCGGAGCGCGTCACCTTGGCCGGGTCGAGGATGCCCGCCTTGATCATGTCGACGTACTCGCCGGTCGCGGCGTTGAGGCCCTGACCGACGGGCAGGTTGCGCACCTTGTCGACCACGACGCCGCCCTCGAGGCCGGCGTTGTGCGCAATCTGCTTGATCGGAGCCTCGAGCGCCAGGCGCACGATGTTGGCACCGGTCGCCTCGTCACCCTCGAGGTCCAGCTTCTCGAACGCCGTGACGGAGGCCTGCAGCAGGCAGACACCACCACCGGCGACGATGCCCTCCTCGACGGCCGCCTTCGCGTTGCGAACGGCGTCCTCGATGCGGTGCTTGCGCTCCTTGAGCTCGACCTCGGTGGCCGCGCCGACCTTGATGACCGCAACACCGCCGGCCAGCTTGGCCAGGC
>JAWWOJ010000234.1:0-5620 GCA_033851885.1 Frankiales bacterium
CCCTCAAACACGGCTGAAGGGTTTTGTCCGAGCGATCGCCGAGAAGCGCGACCTGGGCGCACGGTACGGCTGCCCGCACGGCAGCCTCTGCCAGGAACTCGGCAAACGTGACGACGATCTCCAACGCCGTTCCGCGGAGGTGCTGGAACTGCCACTCCGCTGGGCGGAGCAGCAGTTTCGTGAGATGGGTCGACGGGATGCCCGTGAGCTGGCGGTTGGGCTGATCGCCGCCTGGCAGGGTGTCTTGCTCCTCAGCAACACGTTCCGAGACCCCGACCTAGTCCTCCGCGAGGGCCGCCGGCTCGAGCGGTGGATCGATTCGCTGGTCTGACGCCGGCACAGCGAACCTGACCGAGCTGGCCCTCGCCGAACAAGCGCGAGCCTTCCGACACGCTCATGGTCGGCGAGCGCGTCGCGTCGCTGGGCGGCATGTTTCCGCGTGAGGGACGCGCCCACGGGTCGAGTAGTGCCAGATCACGTCCGATGGTCGTCGCGCCCGAGGACATCGGCGCCGAACCGCGCGAGACCCCCGGCAGCGCCTTGAACCCGCAAAGTAGCCACGCTGCGTTGTCGAGATCAGTCGGCGAGGGGAGTGTCGCCTCGACGCGATACGCGCCGTGATCGGTTGCAGTTAAGGGTGGTACCGGGCCCCCGCTACAAAATCTGATGTCTCAGGACATCGGAATGGGCGATCGACTCGGCTTCATGTGCGGCGTGCTGCACGTAGCCCCCGCCTGGCAAGACGATGAGGTGTGGGGCTGCGTCGCTCACTGCTCAGGCCGCGGCCACGCGCCGGTATCCGCCGGTGATCCAGTCGACAACGAGGTCGCCGTACTCCTGCGATGCCTGCTCCCAGGCGTAGTGACCCGCGTCAAGCGCGTGAATCTCGCTGTGCGGAAGCAGCTGGTCGAGATACTCGTTGTTGGACCAGGGCACAAGGTCGTCGAGCTTGCCGGCGATGATCTGCGTCGGCGTGGTGATCGTCGGCAGCAGATCCCGCAACACCGGATTCTGCTCGGGGTAGTGCCGCACGAAACGGGCCGACTCTGCGAACCGCCCCAGGTCGTAGGCGCTGACATAGTCCTCGTGCACGTCGGGCTCGCTGTCGCTCGACGCACCGGCCTCGACCGCGTAGCCGATGTTGGTTCTGGCATCCAGCGCGCGCACGTCATCCAGACTCGCCGCCTCGATGATGTCCTTGAGCGCGCCTCCGACGTCGATGGGAAAGCGGACGGCACCTCCGCCGACGGTCAGGCTGGCGACGCGCTCCGGGTTGCGGGCAGCCAGGAAAAGTGCGGCAGCCGTGCCCACGTCCGGGCCGACGACATGCGGGGCACCAAGACCCCACGCGTCGATGAGACCGGCCAGGAAGGTCCCGCAGACGTCCGGTGCGATCAGTTCAGGGCGGCCGTCGGAGTGGCCGAAGCCAGGAAGGTCGAGCGCGACCACCCGCGCAACCGCCGTGAGGGGCCTCCAGATGCGGCGAAAAGCCCAGAGCGTCTCGGGCCACGGCGCCAGCAGGAGAACGGTGGGTTCGAGGTCAGCTCGGTTGTCCGCGAACCTCAGGCGGACCCCGTCGTGGACACGAAAATAGGTAGCGATCGGGGCAACCGTGTCGGCGCTCATCTGAAGCTCTCGTTCACTCGTCCCGCACAGGGCGATGCCATTAGAGGGATCGCTCTAGGCATTCCTAGAGTATCCACTCCAGTACAGTCAAGGGGTGCCACCTGTCGACGACTCCCGCACCCAGCTGGTGCGCACAATGGCGCGGCTGCTGCGCGACCAGGGCTACAGCGCCACCGGGCTAGCGCAGGTACTGGCGGAGAGTGGTGTCTCGAACGGGTCGCTCTACCACCACTTTCCCAGCGGCATGGAAGAGCTCGCGCAGGCGGCGCTCGAGATGTCAGGCCAGGCCATCGCCGACGCGCTGAGCCGGGTGCTTGACGACGCACCCAACACCGGCGAAGGCATCGCCGTTTTCCTCGACATCGTCGAGGTGTCGGCCGACGGCGTTTGCCGGGGGTGCCCGATAGCGCCGACAGCGCTGGAGTCATCCATCAGCCCCCGACTCCGTACCGCCGCGACGCGCTGCTTCAACCAGTGGGAGGACCTGCTGGCCGGACGGCTCCGCGCCGACGGGTGGCCGGACGACGACATACCCGGGGCAGCATCCGCGGCCCTTTCTCTCATCGAAGGCGCCCTGCTCCTCGCCAGGGTGACTGGCCAGATCAGCCATGTGGACAACGCCAAGCAGGCAGCGAGGGCGCTATTCGCCGCTGCGCCGGCTCAACAGGCGCCATCGAAGAAGGTGCGAAAAGGCAGGACGCCACGGTGAGCAGCGACGACGACCCTGCTTCCGCGAGTGCGTGAGCCACCGCGGATAGGCAGCGCTTGACTCTACTGGAGTGAATGCTCTAGGAACGGTTAGAGTGATCTCTCTAGCAGCCCGTCTGCGCGCGCGGGACTCATCCCGGAGGCCCTCTCGTCGATCTGAGGAGGACGAAGATCATGCCGATGATCGATGTGTACGCCCCCACCGGAACATTCGCTGACACGAAGATGCTCGCCACCGAACTTGCCCGCACGTTGATGCGCATCGAGGGCGTACCCGACATCCCGATGTTTCGACAGAACACGGCGGCATTCGTCCACGAGATCCCGTCGGCGAACGCGAGCAACGTCGATGGCGACAACACTCATGTGCGAGTGCAGGTGCTCACCAACGCCGGCGCACTGGACAGACAGAAGCAGCTCGCCGTCGTCGCGGAGTTCAGCTCACTCATCGGGAAAGCGGCCGGCGACAACACCGTCAGCGACCGAACGTGGGTTCTGTTGACGGAGGCGGTCGACGGGGGCTGGGGGCTTTGGGGACACCCCCACACCAATGCCGAACTCGTGACCGCCGCCCGTGACCAGCTAGCCAAACTCGCGTCGCAGCGCGAAGGTGCGATGACGCAACGACAGCCGCGTCGAGCCTGCTAGCCAATGGGGCACGGAGGGTCCTTGCAAACGAGTACGGCCTCGGCCTATCCAGAATCGGAAAGGGACGCATGACTGCCGAACTGACCCAGTTCACCATCAGCGAAGTGACGCCGGCCTACTGGCAGGTCAGCTTCAGCAACCCTCCTATCAACCTCCAAGACCCAGACACCATCCTCGAACTCCAAGAGTTGGTCAGTCGGTTCGAGACAGACGATGCGCTGCGCGTCGTGGTGTTCGAGAGCGCCGATCCAGATTTCTTCATCAATCACTATGACGTCTCGCGGGCTGCCGAGACACCCGTCGCGCCAGGCCCGACGGGCTTCCCGACGTTCATTGACACAACAATGCGTCTCGCGACGACACCGGTCGTGACGATTGCGAAGATCCGTGGCCGCAACCGGGGAGGCGGAAGCGAGGCAGCCCTCGCGTTCGACCTACGATTCGCCAGCCGAGAGAAGGCGGTGTTCGGCCAACCAGAGGTCGGCGCGGGCATGTTCCCCGGCGGTGGTGCACTCGAGCGACTTCCGCTCCTCGTGGGGCGGGCTCGGGCGTTGGAGATCATCCTCGGCAGCGACGACTTCGATGCTGATACGGCGGCGCAGTACGGATGGATCAACCGTGCCCTTCCCGACGATGAACTCGACGACTTTGTCGAGACTCTCGCTCGTCGGATTGCCTCATTCGACAAGGCTGCTCTCGCCGAGGCCAAACGTCTCGTGAATCGGCGAGCTCTGCCTCGAGCGGAGGACCTCATCGAGACTCAGGAGAGCTTTCTCGCGGCCTTCTCGTGGCCCTCTCTTCGAGAGCGCGGGGCCCGGCTGCGACGACGGGCGGCTGAGGTTGGGCCGGACTTCGAACTTCGTTTTGGCCACTACCTCGTCGATCTTGGCGACCAGTGAGTCCGCACCCTTCGTTGCATCCCTTGAAGCGGTCCGCTTAAACAGGTGATGAGATGCCAGACCTCCCGGCTTCCTGATTGTCGACATGGTCCAACCGCTGGGCCATTGCGCTCGAGCCGGTCGCAGGTTCTTGTATGAGGAAGTCGTGCTGGGTCCAGAGGTGATGTCTCAGTCAGCGCGGACGAGCGGCGGGATGCGGTAGGTGCCATTGAGAGCCGTGGACTTTGGCAGGTACAGCCTCAGGATGAGGTGGAAGGCGACTGCCGGGGCGGGTAGCCAGTTGGCCCGCTGCGCGACGGATGCGGGCGGGTCGTGCTGCACGTACAGCGTGAGTGATCCGTCCTTGCCGTAGTGGAGTCCGCCTGTGCGGTCGCCCACGGCGTACCGGTTGCTGCTGTTGGCGTAGAGGAAGTTGTCGCTCTGGTACATGGTCAAAGACCAGAACGCCTTGACCGGCGGCAGTTCGCCCTTGGGGAAGGTGATCGTGTAGCGGCTCCGGCCGGTGAGCGGCCGTCCGCTTCGGTCGGCGTAGCTGGTCGGGTAGACGGCGATGCGTGGCACATTGGCGCCGAGCAGGTCGGTGGCGATGATGGCGCGGCCGAGGTACTGCCGGCCGAAGTTCCCGATCCACGGGTCGGTCATGACGCTCCAGCCGGCCCGGCCGTTGGAGGTGGTTGCCCGGTAGGTGCGTGCCGCGTCCGCGATGAGGCGCACGGCCGCGGTCGTGCCCGCTGTCACGGCTGGGTCAGGCGCTGGCAGCGGCGACGCGGAGGGGTTTCCTGCGACGTCGGCGGCATCGGCGGCTTGGACGGCAAGGGACGACGAGCTGGGCCGCTGGACGCCGGCCGGCGCGAGCGCGTCGAGGACGCACGTCTGATCCGCTGGCGGCGGGTCGAGGACGAGTTGCCGGTTCAGCGTGCTGATGAAGTCGCCGCCGGCGGGTGTTGCCGGTTTCGCCTGGGCGGGCGGTGCCTTGTCGAACACGACGGCCCGGCCCCGGACGCCGGCCAGCCAGGCTGCCAGCGGCGTGGCGGTGTAGTGCTGAAGCACCGGGCGGGCCTTCGGCAGGTCGGCGGCGCCGTCGACGAGGGTGCGTCCGAGCAGCCAAACGGTGCGTGTCGGGCTGCGTATCAGGTGGACGCCGGACGGGACGGTGCCGCGCCAGCCGGGCGGTGTCAGCAGGTACGACCCGGCTCGCGTGCCCGTGGAGCCGGAGCCGAGGTAGGCGAAGGAGTTGGTCCAGCCGTCCATGAGCTGGAAGGTGTAGAAGCGGCCGCCGGTGTCGGGGACGTCGAGCACGAGGGGCTGCTGGGTGAGGCTCAGCCAGCCGACGGTGTACAGGGTGTCGACGTTGGGTGACACGACTCGTCGTGACGCGGCCGTCGTGAGCTCGGCGATGCTGACGGTGGTGTTGCGGAAGCGGAACTGACGGATCGTGTCGTGGACCTCGACCAGCGGAAAGCCGTAGACGTAGGCGACCTCGGCAGCGGCGAACGCACGCGCAGTCGTCGAACGGGTTGGCGCGTCACCTGCCTGCCCATCGGCATAGCTCCACGCGTCGCGCTCGACGCGGGCCGCGAAGCCGCTGACACCCGGTGCTGAGGTTCCGTAGGCGCAGGCGGGCAACAGAGCGGGACGGGTGGGTGCAGCGGCCTGCACAGGCACCGCGCTGAGGAGCGAGGCGAAGACACCGGCTACCAACAGCGCCCGCGCGGTTCTCCCACCTCTCATGTCGGATC
>JAWWOJ010000235.1:0-5686 GCA_033851885.1 Frankiales bacterium
CGCCCGGCGAGGCCGATCTGATGCGCAGCCGCACAGCCGCCGACGTCCAACAGGCTCATCAGCAGGATCCAGGCACGGTGCCGGCCGGGCTGCTGCGCTGGGCCGAGAGCATTCGGCCGTCTCGCACCGATTGGCGAAAGGTCCTCGCGGCCGAGGTCAGGCATTCCTTGGCAGCCATTGCCGGCAACGTCGACTACACCTACCGACGACCGTCGCGGCGCGCCAGCGCCACCCACCCGGTGGTGCTGCCGAGCCTCTACCGGCCCGTGCCGCTCGTGGCCGTCGTCTGCGACACGAGTGGCTCCATGCACGAGGAACTACTCGCCCGTGCCCTGGCCGAGATTCAGAACCTGCTCACTCGAGGTGGTCTGCGCGCCGCCCAGCTGAAGGTTCTTTCGGTGGACACGGAGGTCCACGCCATCAGTCGCGTCGCCCACGCCAGCCAGGTCAAGCTCGAAGGTGGAGGCGGCACCGACATGGGCGCCGGACTCGACGCTGCCCTGCGGCTGCGGCCTCGGCCGTCTCTCGTCATCGTGCTCACCGACGGCTACACCCCGTGGCCAGCCCAAGCCCCCCGGGGCATCAAGACCGTGGTCGGCCTCCTCAGCGAGCCCGGACAGGTCCCACCGCCAGCACCCCGGTGGGCCAGAACGGTCCTCATCGAGGATCCGCCGAGCTGAGCCTCGCTGCACAACGCAGGACCGCCGGCCACCTCGCGAGAGGTGACCGGCGGTCCTGTTTGCTTCCGAGGTGTGCACGGAATGTGCACGGATCCGCGCTCTGAAAGGCAAAACCCCAGGTCAGAGCCGGTGCGGATCAGATGTCGTAGTAGAGCGCGAACTCGTACGGGTGCGGGCGCAGCCGCAGGGCGTCGATCTCGGTGGTCCGCTTGTACTCGATCCAGGTCTCGATGAGGTCCTTGGTGAAGACCCCGCCCTCGAGCCGGAACTCGTGGTCGGCCTCGAGCGCGTCGAGCACCTCGCCGCGCGAGCCCGGGACCTGCGGAACGCTGGCTAGCTCGTCCGGCGGCAGCTCGTAGAGGTCCTTGTCGACCGGGGTGGCCGGCTCGATCTTGTTCTTGATGCCGTCGAGGCCGGCCATCAGCATCGCCGAGAAGGCGAGGTAAGGGTTGGACGACGGGTCGGGGCAGCGGAACTCGAGGCGCTTGGCCTTCGGGTTGGAGCCGGTGATCGGGATGCGGATGCAGGCCGACCGGTTGCGCTGGGAGTAGACGAGGTTGACCGGCGCCTCGAAGCCCGGCACGAGCCGGTGGTAGGAGTTGACGGTGGGGTTCGTGAAGGCCAGCAGTGACGGCGCGTGCTTGAGCAGGCCACCGATGTAGTAGCGCGCCATGTCGGAGAGACCGGCATAGCCGATCTCGTCGTAGAACAGCGGCGAGCCGTCGGCCCACAGCGACATGTGGCAGTGCATGCCCGAGCCGTTGTCGCCGGCGATCGGCTTCGGCATGAACGTGACCGTCTTGCCTGCGGCGTGGGCGGTGTTCTTGATGATGTACTTGAACAGCATCATGTTGTCGGCGCTGGCCAGCAGCGAGTCGAACTTGTAGTTGATCTCGGCCTGACCCGCGGAGCCGACCTCGTGGTGACCGCGCTCGACCTGCATGCCGGCCGCCTCGAGCTGGACAGCCATCTCGTCGCGCAGGTCGGCGTAGTGGTCGGTCGGCGAGACGGGGAAGTAGCCACCCTTGTAGCGCGGCTTGTAGCCGAGGTTGCCGCCGACCTCGTCCTTGCCGGTGTTCCACGCGGCTGCCTTGGCGTCGATGTAGTAGTAGCTGGACTCGGGGGTCGAGTCGTAGCGGATCGAGTCGAAGATGTAGAACTCCGCCTCGGCGCCGAAGAAGACGGTGTCGGCGATGCCCGTCGTCTTGAGGTAGGCCTCGGCCTTCTTCGCGATGTTGCGCGGGTCGCGCGAGTAGGCCTCGCCCGTGAGCGGGTCGTGGATGAAGAAGTTCAGGATGAGCGTCTTGCGGGTCCGGAACGCGTCGAGGCGTGCGGTCGTCGGGTCCGGGAGCAGGAGCATGTCCGACTCGTGGATCTCCTGGAAGCCGCGGATCGACGATCCGTCGAAGCCGAGACCGTCGGTGAAGACCGACTCGTCGAACGAGCTGACCGGAACGGTGAAGTGCTGCATGACACCGGGCAGGTCGCAGAAGCGGACGTCGACCATCTCGACGTCTTCCTTCTTGATGTAGCTGAGCACCTCAGCGGCGGTCTTGAACAACGTGGGTCCCCTCTGGAGCTTCGATCCGTGACGTGGACGTTACGAGGTCGGTGTGACCCGGCTATGTCCCATCTGTTTCGCGGGAGTTACGCACTGGCTGCGCCTCGTCGAGCGCCGGCCTGACCGCGAGGTTAGCCTGGGGTGGTGGCACGGTGGACAGGGACCTGGTTGGAGGGTCCCGGGGCGACCCTGGGGGAGATCCGGCGGGGTCCCGACGGCTGGCTCGGCAAGTCCCTGGGTCTCGCGCAGGAGGGTGCGAACTCCGTGGCGCCGTTCAGCGCCCGCCTCATGGCCTTCGTGATCGACATCCTGGCCTGCGCCCTGCTCGGCGGCCTGATCAGCTCCCAGCTCGACCACCCGAGCGGTACGACCCGGCAGCTCGTCGCGTACGGCGTTCTGTTCGTGGAACACGTCCTGCTCGTCGCCCTCACCGGGCAGACCTTCGGCATGCGGCTGCTCGGCCTCAAGGTCCTGCGCCTGAAGGACGTCAGCCGCGTCCCGGGCTTCCTCACCGCGGTGCTCCGGACAGTCCCGTTGCTCGTCAGCATCGGGCTCACCGGCTTCTTCACCCGCGACGGCCGGGGCCTGCATGACCTCGCCGCCGGCAGCGTCGTCGTCCGCGCCTGAACCCGTCATGACAACCGGCGGGAACCCGTTACCTCCGGGGCCCGTCAGACGATGACATGAACATGCCCCCGTCGCACCTGCACATGAGCTCGCCCGGTCACCGCGACCGTGCGCGACGCACCCTCACGCTCGCCACCGCCGCTGCCGGTGTGCTCGCCTCGGGTGCCGCGGCGGCCCTCACCGTCGGGCTGGCCCCGGCGCACGCGGCCGCCCAGGCCCCGGTCGTCGTCCTGCCCGACACGAGGAAAGCCGATGCCGCGGCGGCCAAGGCGGCAGCAGCCGCAGCGGCCGCCAAGGTCGCGGCGGAGCGGAAGGCCGCCGCGGCGTTGGCGGACTCCCGACGCAAGCTCGCGTCGGCCCGCACAGCGTCGGCCCGGGCGTCGGCCGCGCTGGCAGAGGCTCGCGCGAGGCTCGCGGCGGACCGCGCGGCGTCGGCCCGGGCAGCGGCGGCGCAAGCGGCAGCGCAGAAGGCAGCAGCGGCGAGGGCCTCGCAGAGCAGCGCGCCGTCGCCCAAGCCGTCGCCCAGCCCGGTCGCGACCTCCGGGCCCAGCTGAGCTCAGCGGTTCTTGCCGCGGGGCATCCGGGTGGGCATCGGGCCCTTGGGGATCGGCAGCGGCGCGTTGGTGCGCAGCGCCTTCAGCCGGGTGTCCAGGATGTTGACCTGGGCCGGCTTGATGTTGCGGGGGAGCCGCAGGAAATGCTTCTCCAGGTCCTTCAGGGCGATCTGCCCCTCGCCGTCGCCGACCGTGACGTCGTAGACGGGCGTGTCGCCCACCACCCGGGCCAGGTTGCGCTTCTCGGCGCCGATCAGCGAGCGCACCCGCGAGGGGTTGCCCTCCGCGACGAGCACGATGCCGGGGCGGCCGATCACGCGGTGCAGGAGGTCCTGCTCCTTCGTGAAGCCAACAGCCGGGGTCACGCGCCAGTTGCCGCGCATGTTCTGCAGGATCGCCGCGGCCGCCCCGAGCTGACCCTCGACCTGGCCGTAGGCGGCCTTCTGCACCCGGCGGCCGAAGACCGCGGCGGTCACCAGGACGGCGAAGAGCACGCCGATGATCGGCAGGAACACGACCTGGCCGGTGGCGACGCCGATGAGCACGAAGACGGCCATCGTGAGCACGAAGGCGCCGATGACCAGCGGCAGCATCTTCGGGTCGTTCTTGCGAGTCATCGAGAACGCGACGCGGATCTGCCGCATCCGCTCGCGGCGCGACGGCCCCGCGGGCTTCTTCGGGGCCTTCTGCTTCTTGTCGGCCGTGTTGCCGCGACGTCCCAGTGCCATGGGACGAAAGGCTATCGGGCGCGCCGCGCGGCCCGCGCCGCGCGCTCCTCGGCATCGGCGGCTTCGGCGTCCTCGAGGGTGGGTGCGGTGCCGCCGAGGGCGGCCGGCATCCACCAGGCACCGTCCTCGGGGCGGTCGCGGTAGGTGCTGCGGGCCTCGTCGAGCAGGACCTGCATCCGGGCCTTGAGGTCCTTGGTGGCCAGGGTGGGATCGGTGTCGGTCGGGGTGAAGGGCTCCCCGACGACGATCCGGATCGGGATGCGGTGGCGCCTGAGCGACTTCGGGCGGCCCTTGGTCCAGACCCGCTGCGAGCCCCAGAGCACGACGGGGATGATCGGCGCGCCGGACTCGAGAGCCATCCGTACAGCGCCGTTCTTGAACTCCTTCAGCTCGAAGCTCTGGCTGATCGTCGCTTCCGGGAACACCCCCACCAGCTCACCGGCGCGCAGCGCCTCGACGGCGGCTCCGAACGCCCCGGCTCCGGCCTCGCGGTCGACCGGGATGTGTTTCATGCCGCGCATCAGCGGGCCGGAGACCTTGTGGTCGAAGACCTCCTTCTTCGCCATGAACCGCACCATCCGGTTGCGCGGGCGGAAGGCGAAGCCGGCGAGGGCGAAGTCGAGGTAGCCGACGTGGTTCATCGCCACGACGCCACCACCGGTGGGCGGCACGTGCTCCGCGCCCGTGATGTGGAAGCTCAGCCCGAGGTAGGCGAAGACGCTGCGGGCGAACCCGATGACGGAGCGGTAGACGGGTTCAGCCATGCGGCAAACCTATGCCCCCGTGCGTCAGCGTGCGGCAAGCTCCCGGGCTCGTGCGCGCAGCTGCGCCCGCTCCATGGCGGCGTCGGCTTCACGCCGACCGCGGGCCCAGGACGCATCGGAGGACATCGAGGCCCAGGCGTTGCGACGCGCCGAGCGCTGACCACCGTGCGGCATGACGGTGAGGAACAGCGACTCGAGGTTCGTCAGGTTGCGCTTGAGCGAGAGTGAGGGGATCACGTCTGCCTCCGAGGGGGTCGCTACCAGCGTGGACCCCGGATGTAACGGACATGTGACCCAAGCGTGAATGCTTCGTGTGAATCAGCGCACGCCCTGGTTGCCCGGAATCAGGGCTTCGTCGCGTCGGAGGCGGGCCAGGTCGTAGAGCCGGCCGGCGCGGTAGGACGAACGGACCAGCGGGCCGCTCATCACTCCGGCGAAGCCGATCTCCTCGGCCTCCTCGCGCAACTCGACGAACTCCTCCGGCTTGACCCACCGCTCGACGGGGTGGTGCCGCTTCGACGGCCGGAGGTACTGCGTGATGGTGAGCAGCTCGCACCCGGCGCCGTGCAGGTCCGCCATCGCCTCGCTGATCTCCTCGCGGGTCTCGCCCATGCCGAGGATGAGGTTGGACTTCGTGACGAGCCCGGCCGCGCGGGCCTGCGTGAGGACGTCGAGGGACCGCTCGTAGCGGAAGCCCGGGCGGATCCGCCGAAAGATGCGGGGGACCGTCTCGATGTTGTGCGCGAGCACCTCGGGCGCGCTGTCGAAGACC
>JAWWOJ010000237.1:0-3351 GCA_033851885.1 Frankiales bacterium
CCGTCGGGTGCGTCGTCGCCGCGCCGGTGGGTCTGGCGGCCCGGGCTGCGCCCTGGGCGGTCGCGCTGCTGCTGCCGCTCTACCTCGGCGGACGCTGGGTGCTCGCCGGCCGGTTCGACGCCCGGCACGACCGCGACCGCCTGCTGGGCCTGTTCGACGCGACCCTCACCGTCCACCGGCCACTCGCGGCCGCCGACGTGCGAGCCGAGCTCACCACCGTGGCCGGTCAGCTACTGCGCTGTCCCCAGGTACGGCTGTCGCCCGAGCAGCCTGACCACGCCGAGTTGAGCAGTCGTCTCGACGTCGACGGCACGACGGAGTGGCTCGCGCTCGCGGGACGACAGCACTCCGAGCCCTACGACGCGGCGGACCAACGGCTGCTGGATGCCCTTGCCGCGGTCGGGGGATCGGCGCTGTCCCACGCGGGGATGTATGCGCGGGCACAGCGACAGCGCGACGAGCTCACCGCCATCATGGGCGGGCTCGCCGAAGGCGTCGTCGCGTTCGACGCCGACGGGTGGCCGATCTACGTGAACGCCGCCGGTGCCTCGCTGCTCGCCACGTCCGCAGATGTGCTGGTGCGTAAGGACTCTCGCGACCCCATGACCGACACTGCGCGAGACTCCCTGGTCGCGGTCGTCGGCCGGTGCCTGCGTTCCAAGACGGCGGGCGCGGACGAAGCGGCGATCTTCCTTCGCTTCGACGGAGCCACCTTCCCCGCGAGCTACACGTGCGCGCCGATCCTCGACGGTGACGAGGCGGTCGGCGCCGTCCTGGTCTTCCGCGACGTGAGCGAGCGCATTGCCGCCGAGCGGCAGCTGGCCCACAACGGCTTCCACGACGAGCTGACCGGGCTGCCGAACCGGCGGCTGTTCCTGGATCGTCTCGACCAGGCGCTGCGCCGTGGTGAGCGGAGCGGCAGTACGCATGCGGTGCTGCTCGCTGACGTCGACCGCTTCAAGGTGCTCAACGACAACCTCGGGCAGCAGGCCGGGGACGAGCTGCTCCGGGAGATCGCCCGGCGGATCGCTGTGGTGGCTGGTCCGTCCGACACGCTCGCCCGCTTCGGCGGCGACGAGTTCACGCTGCTGGTCGAGGACGTCCACGGGGTCGGCACCGCGCAACGGCTGGCCGCCCGCATCCTCAACGAAGTGAGCGCGCCCGTACGGCTCTCCGGGGGTCGCGAGGTCGTCGCGACGGTGAGCATCGGGATCGCGACGACCGACGGTCGGCCCACCGCCGACGACGTGCTGCACGACGCCGACGTCGCGATGTCGCAGGCCAAAGCGGCCGGGGTCGGTGGCGTGCACTGCTACGACGCCGCGGCGATGCGGGCGCGGTCGGTGCACCGCTTCGACCTGGAGGCGGACCTGCGCGCCGCCATCGCGCACGACGCGCTGGAGGTCTACTACCAGCCGAAGATCGACCTGCAACGGGGCACGATGCGCGATGTCGAGGCCCTCATCCGCTGGCCGGACCCCAAGCAGGGGCTGCGGATGCCGGGGGAGTTCATCCCGATCGCCGAGGAGTCAGGCCTGATCCTGCCGCTCGGCCGCTTCGTCCTGATCCAGGCGGCCCAGCAGTCGCACCTCTGGGAGCAGAGCGGCGTGCAGGTGAGCGTGGCGGTGAACCTGTCCGCGCGCCAGTTCCAGGACCCGGGTCTCCTGCGGCAGATCGCGGCGGCGCTGCGGGTCAGCGAGCTGCCGCCCCAGCGGCTCTGCCTGGAGATCACGGAGAGCTTGGCGATGCAGGATCTCGAGCTGACGGTACGAACGCTCGGCGAGCTCAAGGGTCTCGGCGTCGAGCTCGCCATCGACGACTTCGGGACGGGTCACTCGTCGCTCAGCTATCTGAAGCGGTTCCCCGTGGACGAGGTCAAGATCGACCGCAGCTTCGTCGGCGACCTCGATCACAGCCAGGTCGACAGGGCGATCGTCGCCGCGATCGTCGGGCTGGCGAACGCGCTCGGCATGCGCACCGTGGTCGAGGGTGTCGAGGACGCGGCCCAGCTGGAGCGCGTGCGCGAACTCGGATGCACCCTCGCACAGGGCTTCCACGTGTCGGTGCCGAAACCGGCTGACCAGGTGACGCAGCTGCTGCTGGCTCGGGAGAACATCCCCCAGCCCAGGGACGGCAACCAGCCCGTGACCATCGACCTGACGCAAGCAACGAGCCCGATCTGACGTTCAGGGGGCGGGCTCGCCGGGTCGCCGGCCACCGCGAAGAGGCAGCGACCGGTCCCTGTTGCTTCCGCCGAACGGCGGCTAAGTCTCTGGCCAGGTCGCCCGCCGCTGAACACATGCGTCTGAACCCACGCGACAAGGGATTGCGTACGGAACGCTCGTCGGACATCCCGAGTCAGGGGAAGAGCGATTCGTCGTCGAGATGCGCGACAGCGGCGACGTTGTCATCGTCATCACGGCGTTCTCCAAGCCCGCCCTATGGTGGTCCCGCCTGGGCCGTCCCCTAGGCCGCCGAGTACAGGAAGCCGTCACAGATCGCTACCTGGCCGCACTCAGGGTCGACGTCCCTTAGCGGCCGAGCTGCCAGCCGCGTGACGCGCGTCGTACGGCACCTCCTCTCCGGGTGGGAAATCGGAAAGGCGGACACGCCAGAACACGCTCAAATTACCTACTTCCCGCCGAACCGGGCCTCGGGTCGGCCGATGCGGCGACTGGGCCAGACGGCCGTAGCCACCTCGGCGTGAGCGACATGTGGGCTATGCCCAAGATGACTCTTTCGTGCAATGCCGCCACATGATCACGTGCTGCACGCTGAGAGCCGGTTCTCGGACGGAGGCGAGCAGCACTGGTGGTCACGCCTGTCGAGCGCACGTATCGCGACGAGGTGCAGGCCCGCGCGATGACGAGCGCTGTGCTGGTCGGTGTGACGGCGCTGGTCCTCGTACCAGCCTGGACCGTGTTCGACCACGTGCTCGAGCCTGCCTTCGCCACGTCGTTCCTGTGGCTACGGCTGCTGTGCGATCTGCCGATCCTGCTCGGACTCATCCTGCTGCGGCGTCATCCGTGGGGACGGCAGCACCCGGAGCTGTTGGCGCTGGGCATGCTGTCGGTCGTCCAGATCGAGATCGCCTGGATGGTCGTGCGGGCCAGCGATGCCCGCGAGTTCTACCTGCTCGGGTTCTCCCTGGCTCTCTTTGCCAGCGGATGCGTGATGGCCGGCCCCGCGAGGTGGACGCAGGCGCTGGTCGGCGTCACCTGGGCGGCGCTGGGCGCCTTCGCTCTCACCGCACCGCAGCAGATGTCCGGGCAGGACCTCGCCGCCTGCGGCTTCTATCTCGGCACCGCATCGGTCATCGCCGTCATCGCCCATGCCCAGCGCAGCCGCCTG
>JAWWOJ010000541.1:0-5424 GCA_033851885.1 Frankiales bacterium
GCCTGGACCAACCCTGGGCCGTTCGGGCAGGACGACCCGCCCGGCTACCCGACCGGATCGGTCCGCTACGCCCGGGCAGCAGGCATGGGCACCGCGGTGGCGGTCGACCCGCGCGACACGACCGGCGGCACCGTCTACATCGGCAACATGGGCGGCCTCTGGAAGAGCACCGACAGCGGGGCTACCTGGAAGCACCTGGGCGACAACTTCGCCCGTAGTGCCGTCGGCGCCATCGCGATCGACCCGGCCAACCCCGACAACGTCTACGTCGGGACGGGCATCGCCCTCCTCACGATCTCCGGTGACACGGCCGGCGCGGGCGTCTACGTCAGCCACGACGCCGGCAGGACCTTCATGCGCCCCGCCAGGAACGTGAAGGGCTACGGCACCAACTCCATCACCGTGGCGCCGTCGGGTGTCGTGGTCGGCACGAACCGTGGCCTGTACGTGTCGCGCGACAAGGGCGCCTCCTTCACTGAGGTGAAGCTCCCGTCCAACGCGACCCACACCGGTCAGGCGACCGGGGCCTACAGCAACTGGGTCAGCGCCACCGCCATCGACCCGGCCCATCCGCTCGACATCACGGCCGCAGTCGGCATGGGTTACGGCAAGCGGATCGGCCCGGACGGCAAGCCGCTGTCGGCCGGCAACGGCCTCTACCGCAGCACGAGTGGCGCCGCTGGGCCGTACACCTTCATGGCCTCCACGTCGCAGCTCACCAACCCGCAGGCGTCCGCGGACCCGGTGGGGCGCATCGCGCTGTCCTACGGCGCCAAGGGCTCGGAGTTCAACGTGCTGTGGGCCCTCGTCTCCGACGCCGGCCTGACCAACAAGCTCTCACCGGCCGGCCTCGACCTGGTCAGCTCGACGACGGGTCAGAGCCTCAACAGGACCAACTCCGTGCTCAACGGCCTCTACCGTTCCGACGACAACGGCGCGACGTGGACCCTCAAGGCCACCCCCGCGGAGCTGCAGACGGCGGTCAACGAGAGCCTCCTCGTCAACGCGGGGCTCGGCTACGGCGTCGGCGTGCAGGGCTTCTACAACCTCTGGGTCCAGGGCGATCCGGTCGACAACACCAAGGTCTACCTCGGTCTCGAGGAGGTCTTCCAGTCGACGGCCAACGCCGGGTCGACCCCGGGCCGCGGCACCTTCGAGGTCATCCAGCGCTACTGGGACCTCTGCGGCAGCACGACGTACTTCGACAACATCGACAAGGGCATCTCCTGTCCGGACCAGACCCCCTACTACGGCGGCGTGTCGACGCACCCCGACCAGCATGTCGGGCTCGCCATCAGGACGGCCAAGGGCGTGCGGCTCTACACCGGCAACGACGGCGGCTTCTTCCGCGAGGACAGCCACGCCCTGCAGACCGGGGGCACCGGGTTCGACAACGACACCTGGGTGGACATGAACCACCTCGCGACGACCCAGGCGTGGCACATCGCGCGCAAGACCGACGGCGAGTATCTCGTCGCCAACCAGGACAACGGCGCGGGCTTCTTCAAGAAGGGTGGCTCGGAGATCCTCGTCAGCAGCGGTGACGGGGTCCAGACCGCGGCGACCGCCAACCCGGACGTCTGGTACTCCAGCGCCCAGGGCCTGATCCTCTACGTGACGAAGGACCACGGCAAGAACATCACCAACATCGCGCCAGGCAACACCGGCGCCGGCTTCCTCAGCCCCTTCGCGATCGACCCGACTGACGACAACCACCTGGTCGCCGCCGCGCAGGACGTGAAGGAGTCGACGAAGGGCGCCAGCACGCAGGTGCTCGCCGACCCACTGCTCGGCACCGTGATCTCCTCCGACTGGACGACGAGCTTTGACCAGGGCAACAGCCCGTACAAGACGACCACCGGAGCCTTGATCCCGTGGGGTGCCCAGGGCCTCGCGGTGCGCGGAGCCGCGGTCTACGTCGGCTCCTGCGCGCTGTGCCGCAACTCCCTGGGTGACCCGAAGCTCATCAACAACCTGATCAGCACCAACGTGAAGGCGGGCTGCGTCGCCAAGAAGGGGTCGAGCGACTGCTGGCACAAGGCCAAGGGCATCGGGCTGCCGCACGTCGGTGTCTGGACCGTCACCATCGACCCGGCGGACGTCCGCACCATCTACGTGACGCTCAACGAGAACAGCCTCGTGGGACTCGACAAGAGGGTCGTCGGCTCCGCCCGCGTCATGGTCAGCCACGACGCCGGTGACCACTTCACGGACCTCACCGGCAACCTGCCCGGCAGCAACGCCCGCGACATCGTCGTGCGCAACGGGCAGCTCATCGTGGCCAGCGACAACGGCGTCTTCATCGGCCCGCGCACCGGCAAGACGTGGAAGCGGCTGGGCACGAAGCTCCCCCAGGTGCGGATGTTCGACCTCGACCTCGACCGCACCGGTCGCTATCTCACGGCCAGCGCCTACGGCCGCGGCGTCTGGGTGCTCGACTTCGGTGCCAAGGCCACCACCAGCTCGAGTGGCCCTGGCAAGACCGGCGGTCCCACACCGACCAGGGGCGGCACCGGGAGCGCCGGTGGCCACCAGGCGGCCACCGGTCTCGGCACCGCGCTCCCCGTGACGGCCGTGCTGCTGCTCGCCCTGGGTGCCCTCGCGGGCGCCCGCCGGTCCCGCCGTACCCCTCTTTAGGGTTCCTCCGGGAGCGTCAGCAGGTCGTGCTCGACGAGGGCGGCCGGCAGCACCAGGGCAAGCAGCTCCTCGCGGGGGACCCCAAGCGTCTCGCCGACGAGCCCGGCCAGGTCTCCCAGCACGGTGAGCCCGCTGGTGAGGACCGCCCGGCGGGTGCTCTTGCCCGCCTGCCGGGTGGCGTCCGAGGGCGTCATCACCGACGGCAGGAAGCCACGCAGGTCGGTCGCTGCCGGGTCGTGCTCGGGGGCCTCCGACAGGCAGGCCAGCAGCAGCCAGCGGTGCGCCTTGGCGGTGGTCTCGAGCAGGGCGCGGACGCCCTCCCCGACGGCGTCCTGCGGGTCGAGCTCGACGAGCAGCTGCGCGGTCGCGCAGACGCACGCCTCGAGGACGTCGGCGCCGTCCACGTCGCTCTCCAGCAGCTCGTCGAGGAGGTCGACCGCCACCTCGGCGGCGAGTCCACGGGCCAGCGCCGCACCGACGGCCTGCGCCGCTGACTCGACCGGCACCTGCCGCCACGCCCCTGGGCCGATGCCGGCCCGCGACCGCACGAAGCGGGCGAGGGACAGGCAGTGACGCACGGCGGTCACGGCCGTCTCGGCGGGTACGGACTCCCCTGCGCGCAGCCGCGTCGAGAGGAACACGTCGAGCTCACGCACCGGCTCCGACACCCGTGAGGCGCTGCGGCCGCTGACCTCGAGCGCGTAGGCGCCCAGCGTCGCCGCGGTGCTGCGCAGCCAGGCGCCGCCCGGCGGCCCTTCGGCCTCGATGCGGCTGGCCAGGTCCGAGGCCAGCAGGACATCGGTGTCGGACTGTCCCGCAGCCGCCACCGCGAGGTCCACCCAGAGCCCCGCGAGCCGAGCCTGACCGGCGTCGCTGACCATCGACAGCCGGCGGAGCAGCTCCTCGTCGGGCACGTCGTCACCCAGCGCGACCCGGGCCAACCGGGCGACGCAGGCCACGGCCGCCTTCACCGACTCGCCGGTGTCACCACCCGCCAGCAGCACGTTGGCGGTCGCGTCGGCGTCGTCCGCGGTCGGGTCGTCGGGGCGGAGCACGGCCGGCACACCGGTCAGCAGCCGACTGACCTCGGGCTCGAAGGGCCCGGTCTGCTCGAGCACCTGACGGACGCCGGCTTCGCCGGCGAGCACCACCGCCGTCGCCAGGGCCACGCAGAGCCGGGCGCCGAGCTCGCCCGCGTAGTCCTTGTGGGCGTAGTCGAAGGCGCGCAGCAGCCGGACCGTGGCCTCCTCGGCCGCGAGGTCGCCGCGGTAGTGCGCGAGCACTGCTGTCGCGAGCGTCTGGGCAGGGGAGCGGTCGGCCGCGTGCTCGTGGGCGTCGTCGTGCAGCAGCAGGTCGACGTCGTCGGCGAGCCACGGCGTCAGCCGACCGCGAAGGGCGTCAACCAGGTCGGTCACGGGGATCTGCAGCTCTGCCGACAGCCGCTCGCAGTCGACGGGCACTGCCCAGAACTGCTCCTCCGGCTCGGCGTCCATGAGCGCCAGCAGCACCATGCGGCCGTCGTCGCCGGGCTGGCCGGGCAGCGCCGCGACGAACGGTGCGATCGGCAGCTGCCACGACAGCGACTGGCCCTCGGCGAGCACCCGCACGGTCAGGGTCGAGGCGCCCGGCCCGTCGCTGTGGACGTCGACGCGGGCGTCGAGCCCGTCCACCCCGTCGCCCGAACCACTGGGCAGGAACGTCCAGAGCACCACGGCCGGCTCGAGGGTGTCGGCCGAGTGCGCGTGCAGGACCGCCCCCGCATGACAGGCGTAGACGGGCGGACGGTGCAGCTCGGGCGTGCTCACCCGGCCATTCTCCCTGATCAGCCGGTCCGCCGTTCCCGTCGTGTCCGTCGCTGGGGAGATGGGCTTGACGCAACCAAAGAGTTGCGATAGAAATATCGCAACCAAACAGTTGCGACAGGAGCTTCTCGTGCCCATCCCGAACACGATCACCCGCACCGTCGACCTCCCGCACCCGCAGGAGAAAATCTGGTCGGCCGTCACGACGCTCGACGGCCTCACCGGCTGGTTCGGCAGCCAGGCCGACGGCGTGATCGCTCCAGGTGAGGACGTCGTGGTGCGCTGGGAGCAGTACGACAACGGGCAGCGGACGTTGGCGATCAAGGTCGTCGACCCGATGTCGGTCTTCGCCTACTGCTGGGGCATCTCGGGTGCGCCGGCCGGTGACCCGCGGCGGACCTACGTCGAATTCGCCCTCGAACCCACCGCGGCCGGCACCCGGCTGACGGTCACCGAGAGCGGTTTCGCGCAGCTGCCGGAGGAGTGGCTGGAGTCCAGCTACCAGGGCAACGTCCAGGGCTGGGGCGTCGAGCTCGAGGAGCTGGTGGCGTATCTCGATGCCGGCTGACCCCGAGGCGGTGTCGGCCGGCGTCTTCGTGGCGCTGGCCGACCCCAACCGCCGGGCGATCCTCACCTCACTCGCCGAACACGGCCCGAGCACGGCGACCGACCTCGCCGGTCGGCTGTCGATCACCCGGCAGGGCGTCGCGAAGCACCTCCGCCTGCTCGCCGACGCGGGCCTCGCGACCAGTGGCACGGGCTCCGGCCGTCGGGTCCTGTTCCGGCACCGGACGGAGCCCATCAGGGTCGCGCAGTCCTACCTCGCGGCGCTCGCCGCCGACTGGGACGGCTCACTCGAACGCCTGTCGGCCTTTCTCGATCAAGGAGAGTCATGAACGATTTCAGCACCACGTTCACCGTCAACCGCAGCCCGGAGGAGGTGTTCGCCGCCATCAACGACGTGCGCTCGTGGTGGACGGGAGAG
>JAWWOJ010000546.1:0-10028 GCA_033851885.1 Frankiales bacterium
GGTCGAGGACGAAGAGGACCTGGCCCTGCTCGAGGCCCGCGACCTGCTGTTCGCCCGACTGCTGCAGTACCGCGCGTACAAGCAGGCGGCCGCCTATCTGAGCGGACTGCTCTCGGCGGAGTCGCACCGCTATCCCCGCCAGGTCTCCCTGGAGGCCCGCTACGCCGGACTCCTCCCGGAGGTGCTCCTCGGGCTGGGGCCGGCGGAGTTCGCGGCCATGGCCGCGAGGGCGCTCACGCCGCGGGCCGAGGAGCTCGTGGCCGTGGACCACGTGCACGGCGGCACGGTGAGCGTCCGCGAGCAGACCGCGCTCATGCACGAGCGGCTGCGCCGCTCGGGAGGGGCCAGCTTCCGGAACCTGACGGCCGACTGCGCGGGCACCCTCGAGGTCGTGGCCCGCTTCCTCGGGCTGCTGGAGCTCTACCGCGAGGGCCTGGTCGCCTTCGAGCAGGCCGAGGCGCTCGCCGAGCTGCACATCCGGTGGACCGGGCCGACGGGGGAGCGCCCCGAGCAGGACGGGCCGAGCGCCGCGAGCGCGGCCGGAGCCGAGTGGGACGATCCCGTCGTGCTGCCGGACGCCGACGGACCCACGCCGACACCCACGCCGACACCCGCGCCGACATCCGATGTAGCCACCCAGGACGAGGAGGACGCAGCGCCGTGAGCGCCGACAACGAGACCGACCCCACGACCGCCACCCCGGCGCGGACTCCGGGGACGCTGCCCGAGGACCTGCCGCCGCTGCGGGCCGCGCTGGAGGCTGTGCTGCTCGTCACCGACGAGCCGGTCCCGGCGGTCACGCTCGCCCAGGTCGTCGAGCGCCCTACCGGGGAGGTCGAGGAGGTGCTGGCGACGCTGGCGCAGGAGTACGCCGACACCGGCCGCGGCTTCGAGCTCCGGCAGGTCGCCGGTGGCTGGCGGCTCTACACCCGCGCCGACTGTGCCCCCTACGTCGAGCGGTTCGTGCTGGACGGACAGCAGGCGCGCCTCACCCAGGCGGCCCTGGAGACGCTGGCCGTCATCGCCTACCGGCAGCCCGTCACCCGGCAGCGGGTCAGCGCCGTGCGCGGCGTGAACGTCGATGGGGTCGTGCGCACCCTCGTCGCCCGCGGGCTGGTCACCGAAGCCGGCCCCGACGATGAGTCGGGCGCGACGCGCTACCGCACCACCCACTACTTGCTGGAGCGACTGGGGATCCAGTCGCTCGAGGAACTGCCCTCCCTGGCTCCGCTCCTTCCTGAGCTGGATGACCTCAACGCTGACTCGACATCGATATGAGGTCAAGACATGAATGACGAAGGCGTCCGCCTTCAAAAGGTCCTCGCCGCCGCTGGCATGGGATCCCGCCGCGCCTGTGAAGAGCTCATCACCGAGGGACGGGTGATGGTCGACGGTGAGGTGGTGCGGGTCCAGGGCATGCGCGTGGACCCGGAGGCCGTCGTCGTGCACGTCGACGGGATGCGCGTCACGACGGCCAGCAACCGCGTGTACCTCGCTCTCAACAAGCCGAAGGGCATGGTCTCGGCGATGTCGGACCCCGACGGTCGACCGACCGTGGGCGACCTCGTGCTCGACCGCAAGGAGCGGCTCTTCCACGTCGGCCGCTTGGACGCCGACACCGAAGGCCTGTTGCTCCTGACCAACGACGGCGAGCTCGCACACCGGCTGTCGCATCCCTCGTTCAACGTCCCGAAGACCTACCTGGCGCAGATCATCGGCCCCGTCCAGCGTGACGTGGGCAAGCGCCTGCGTGCGGGTGTCCTGCTCGAGGACGGACCGGTGAAGGTCGACAGCTTTCGGCTCATCGACAGCGCTGCCAACAGGGTGCTCGTCGAGGTGGTCCTGCACGAGGGGCGCAAGCACGTGGTGCGGCGCCTGCTGGCTGAGGTCGGGCACCCCGTCCAGTCGCTGGTGCGCACCGCCGTCGGCCCCGTCCAATTGGGATCGCACCGGGCCGGCAAGCTGCGGGCGCTGACGCCTCAGGAAGTGTCCGCGCTGTACGCGCTCGTGGGTCTCTGAGGTCGCGCCTGGCCCGCGCGCAGCGGGTCAGCCCTCCGCCTGGCCGCTTAGCGCAAGTCTGCTCTCTGGGCCTCTCTCGCAACGACCCCTGATCCTTGCGGCCGCCGGCTGACGCTGCTGGACCTCCTTCGTCAGCGGCATCCGGCCGCCGCAGGGTGTCCGAAGGAGGCTCAGTGCCTCCCGGTGCGGACGAGGCGACCGCAGGGAGCCGCCGGGCCGCGAGCCTGACCGAGGACCCTCGAGGTGCGGCTCTCCCGCCGACGGCATCGGGGTCCGTCGCCCACAGCTGACCCGTCCCGTGCGCGGCCGCCCGAGATCGGTGGGAGGACGGCGAGGGGGATGAGCGGCCTGTAGGAGGCTGCGGGTTACCGGGACGGGCGCACCTGACGCCAACCGATGTCGTGACATCGCGGTTCGGCACCTTGCGGAGACACCGATGTGCCGACTATTCCATGAGCCGAGAAACAGATATCGCACTTAGTCGACAAGTCGTCCACATTGACGCTTCCCGATCCCGATCGCGAGAGTCATTGCACCTCGGCATGCGCCGCTCGGATAAAGCGCTATGTCGACGCCGAGCGCGGAGCGCCGGTGCGAACGGAGATCGATAAAACGTCTAACCAATAGGTCGGTCTAGAGATCTAGCCTTCTGACGATCTGGGTTCAGATTGGCAGAGCACTTCGCCAACACACCGCTTCAGCACTTCCTGTTCTTGGCGGTAGATGGATAGGGTGACGGCAGTCCGAGGGAAGGGGTCGAGGTGTCCGTCCGTGCGCTGCGAGGCGCGATCCAGGTCGACGCTGACACCCGGGACGCGATCCTTGAGGCCACCACCGTGCTGCTGCTCGCGGTCCTGGATCGCAACGCGGTGACCGCGGAGGACCTCATCTCCGTCGTCTTCACCGCGACCCCCGACCTGAGATCTGAGTTTCCGGCCTACGCCGCGCGGCAGCTGGGGATGACCGACGTGCCGCTGCTCTGTGCCAGCGAGATCGACGTCCCTGGCGCGATGCCTCGGGTCCTGCGCCTGCTCGCTCATGTCGAGACAGCCCGCCCTCGGGCTGAGCTCCGCCACGTCTACCTCAGGGGCGCCGCCCAGCTGCGCACCGACCTGCCGACCTGATGGGTGACGTCCTGGTCGTCGGCTGCGGCCTCATCGGCGCCAGCGTGGGGATGGCGCTGACCCAGGCCGGCTGGGACGTGCTGCTCCACGACGAGAACCCCTCCAGGGTGGGCCACGCCGTCCGACGGGGTGCGGGTCGGCCCTGGGAGAGCAACGAGACGGTGCAGACGGTCCTCGTAGCCGTCCCGCCCCAGGTGACAGCTCGTGTGGTCATCGAAGTACAGCTTCTCGACGTCGGTCGGACGTATACCCATGTTGCCTCTGTGCAGTCTCAGCCTCAGCGCGAGGTCGAAGCACTGAGTCCAGATCCGTCAGCGGTGATCGGTGGCCACCCGTTGGCGGGTCGCGAGCTGTCCGGACCGGGCGCGGCCACCGCTGACCTGTTCGTCGGCCGCCCCTGGGCGCTGTGCCCAGGGCCCTCGGCCCGGCAGACCGCTCTCGTGGACGTCCGTCGGCTGGTCGCCGCGGTGGGCGCCGACGTCGTGGAGCTCGCCGCCGATGCTCACGACGCGTCGGTTGCCGTACTCAGCCACCTCCCGCAGGTGGCCTCGAGCGCGCTGGCCGCGGGCCTCGTCAGATCCGTGCCGGTCACCGAGTCGTCCGGGCGCCTGCAACTCGCCGGCCCGGGGATCGTCGACACGACGCGTCTCGCTGCCAGTGACCCGGACCTGTGGGTCCAGATCCTGGAGCTGAACGCCGCCGAGGTCGCGCCGGTCGTCACCGTGCTCGCCGAGCGGTTGGCGGTCACCGCGGCCGCCCTGACGGCGCTCGCCGGTACGCCCACGCCGGCAGATGCGGCGGCGGCGGTGGCGGTGCTGCGCGATCTGCTTCGGGACGGCAACGCTGGACGGGTCCTGGTACCCGTCAAGCGGGGCTTCCGCTCGGCCGCGTTCGCGCCCGTCAAGGTCACCGTCTCGGATGAGCCAGGGCGCCTGGCAGCCCTGCTCACGGACGCGGGTCGCGCGCAGGTGAACGTCGAGGACGTGCACGTCGAGCACGTCCCAGGCCGGCCCACGGGGGTCATCGAGCTGCTGGTCGCCCGCGAGGACATGGGTCGGCTGTCCGACGCCCTCGTGGCGTCCGGGTGGACGGTCGACGAGCAGGACGACCGACGCTAGAGCTCCTTAGCGCCTTGTCGACAAAGCCTTCGAAAGTGTCTCCAGTAGGCGGCGATGACATAGATAAGTCGACTTAGCGCAACGTTGGTCGAGCGGATCTGACGGACGGATAGTGGGTGCCGGAGCGGAGCGCTACTAGGCTCCTGAGGCGTTCGTCTACGGGCAGGGTGCCTGGTGGCGCTGGTGTCGGGGAGCGGTGTGGTGAGCGGTGCTGAGCGGTCGGAGGACGAGCCGGACCGCGCCCTCAGCGGCGGCATCGGGGAGCTCGGCGTTGTCAGCCCGGTCGACGTCCCCGCTGTCGAGGACCTGGTGCGGGTCGTGGCGCTGGACGGGCCTGCCGGCACCGGCAAGACCACCGTCGCGCGGCTGACCGCCGTCCGCCTGGGCTGGCGGTTCGTGGACACTGGCGCCACCTATCGGGCCGTCGCCTTGGCGGTGCTCAGGGCCGGAGCCGACCCCGAGGACGCGACGGCCTGCGAGGCGGCCGCCTCGGCAGCCCGGGTCGAGCTGCGGACCGACCCGGGCGACCCCGGCGTCTGCCTGGACGGCGCCGACGTGTCGGCCGAGATCCGCACGCCGGAGGTCACCGCCGCGGTGAGCGCCGTCAGTTCGCACCCTGCGGTGCGCGCCCTCCTCATCCAGTTGCAGCGACGGGCCATGGGTAGCTCCGGCGCGGTCGTCGAGGGGCGGGACATCGCCACGGTCGTCGCCCCGCGCGCGGCGGTGAAGGTCTATCTGGACGCGCGACCTGAGGTGCGGGCAGCCCGCCGGGCCGCAGAGATCGCCGGCTCGCCGAGCAGTGTGGCGACCACCCTGCACGCCCGCGACGCGCGGGACAGCCAGACGAACAGACTTGAACCGTCTGGAGGTGCGGTGCATCTCGATACCTCTGACCTCTCGTTGGATCAGGTCGTGGAGGCCGTCCTCGCGCTTGTTCACCAGGCCGGCTTCGCGCCGTGAGCACCGAGGGCACAATGGGTCGGACCGGGCACGACGAGCCGCCGCCCGTCTGGCGAGTGGCCACGGGGCGCCGCAGGCCCTGGCTCGTGCGCGGGCTGCGCCCGGTCGGACGGGGCCTGTTCCGGGCGGCGTTCCGGATCCGAGTGTCCGGGACGACGCACGTCCCCCGCACGGGCGCTGTGCTGCTCGCCGGCAACCACACCGGTTTCCTCGACGGTCCGCTCGTCTGGGCATTCAGTCCGCGTCCGGCCACGTTCCTCGCCAAGTCGGAGCTGTTCGTCGGCCCGCTGGCACGCGCGTTGGGCTGGCTCGGTCAGGTGCCGGTGCACCGCGGCCGACCCGACCGGACGGCGCTGCGAACCGCACTGCAGGTTCTCGCCGGCGGCGGCGCCATGGGCGTGTTCCCCGAGGGGACCCGGGGTGCCGGCGCGCTCGAGGAGGTGTCCGACGGGCTTGCCTGGCTGGCGCTGAAGAGCCAGGTCCCCGTGGTCCCGGTCGCCGTCCTGGGCACGGCGGCGGCGATGCCGAAGGGCCGGCGGCCCCGGCTCCGGGCGCCCGTCAGACTCGTGTTCGGGCCGCCCGTCACGCTCACGACCGTCGGGGACCCGCGGGCGCGCCGTACCGTGAGAGCGGCCGCGGAGGAACTGCGGCTTGCCCTGCTCGCCCATCTCGACGCCCAGCTCGACTCCCTCCGGGTCGACCCGGGCCTAGCCGCCGTACAGGAAAAGGACGCGTGAGCGACCCCCGCCAGACCTCCGACCAGCCGGTGCTGGCTGTCGTCGGTCGGCCGAATGTCGGTAAGTCGACTCTGGTCAACCGGATCATCGGCCGTCGGGAGGCCGTCGTCGAGGACGTGCCTGGCGTCACACGGGATCGGGTCGCCTACGACGCCGTCTGGCGCGGTCGCCGGTTCACCGTCGTCGACACCGGCGGCTGGGACCCGGACGCCGTCGGCCTGCAGGTGGCCGTCGCCGCCCAGGCCGAGATCGCGGTCGCCGCGGCCGACGCGGTGATGTTCGTCGTGGACAACAACGTGGGTGCTACGGATGCCGACGAGGCCGTCATCCGGGTGCTCCGCAAGGCGAAGAAACCGGTCATTCTGGCGGCGAACAAGGTCGACGACGAGCGTGGTGAGGCGGACGCGGCGTCGCTGTGGAGCCTGGGGCTGGGGGAGCCGCACGTCGTCAGCGCCCTGCACGGCCGCGGTTCGGGCGACCTGCTTGACGCGCTGCTCGAGGCGCTGCCGGAGACGCCCGCGGAGCGCTTCGACCAGGAGTCCGGACCGCGCCGGGTGGCGCTGCTCGGACGCCCGAACGTCGGCAAGTCGAGCCTGCTGAACCGTCTCTCCGGCGAGACCCGGGTCCTCGTCGACAGCGTCGCCGGCACGACTCGCGACCCGGTCGACAGCCTGGTGGAAGTCGGTGGAGAGACATGGCAGTTTGTCGACACTGCCGGCCTTCGCCGCAGGGTGAGCCAGGCGTCCGGTGCCGAGTACTACTCCAGCCTGCGGACGCAGAGCGCGCTCGACGCCGCCGAGGTCGCCATCGTGCTGCTCGACGCCAGTGAGCCGATCAGCGAGCAGGACCAGCGCGTGATCAGCATGGTGGTCGACACCGGCCGGGCCCTCGTCATCGCGTTCAACAAGTGGGACCTGGTGGACGAGGACCGGCGCTACGCGATCGCCAAGGAGATCGACCGGGAGCTGTCCCGGGTGCAGTGGGCGCCCCAGCTCAACCTGTCCGCGCTGACCGGGCGGTCGACCGAGAAGATCGCCAAGCACCTGCACCTGGCGCTCGAGGGGTGGGAGACACGCATTCCCACGGCGAAGCTCAACTCCTGGATCTCGGACCTCGTCGCCCAGACCCCGCCCCCCGTCCGCAGCGGCAAGCAGCCGAAGGTGCTGTTCGCGACCCAGGCCGCCGTGCGGCCCCCGCGCTTCGTGCTGTTCACCAGCGGCTTCCTCGAGGCCGGCTACCGGCGCTTCATCGAGCGTCGGCTCCGGGAGGACTTCGGCTTCGTCGGGACGCCGATCGAGGTGGCCGTGAAGGTGCGCGAGAAGCA
The DNA here is from genome assembly GCA_033851885.1 of Frankiales bacterium. Taxonomy (GTDB): domain Bacteria; phylum Actinomycetota; class Actinomycetes; order Mycobacteriales; family SCTD01; genus RYN-111. Next base: position 7,283 of record JAWWOJ010000546.1, read on the forward strand.
GAAGAAGGCCTGAGAGCCCTGCCCGCGCGACTGCTAGTGTTCGCGGGCTCCCTCACGGGAAGCGGGCTGTAGCGCAGCTTGGTAGCGCACCTGACTGGGGGTCAGGGGGTCGCAGGTTCAAATCCTGTCAGCCCGACATTTTGCGAGGTCTCGCGACGCCGTCCACAGGTGACTCGGGAGATGTCCTTGCCGGCCACCTCGGGCTTGTGCCCGGGGGAGGCGTGGATAGGGTCGACCTGTGACCGCACCAGCAGGGCAGGACCGGGTGTGGACGGTCCCGAACGCGCTGTCGTCGCTGCGGCTGCTGGGCGTTCCGGTGTTTTTGTACCTCGTCCTGGGGCCGCACCAGGACGGCTGGGCGATCGTGCTGCTGATGGCGGCGGGGATCAGCGACTACCTGGACGGCAAGATCGCCCGCCGCTTCAACCAGTTCAGCCGGCTGGGGCAGCTGCTGGACCCCGCCGCGGACCGGCTCTACATCGCGGCGACCCTGCTCGCGCTCGTGCTGCGCGACGGGCTGCCGCTGTGGTGGGCGGCTGTGCTCGTGCTGCGGGATGTGGCGCTCGCGCCGACGCTGCCGGTGCTCAAGCGGCACGGCTACGGTCCGTTGCCGGTGCACTTCCTGGGGAAGGCGGCCACCTTCAACCTGCTCTACGCCTTCCCGATGCTCCTCGCGGCACTGCCGGGACGCGACGACTGGACCGCAACGGTGTTCCGTCCCCTCGGTTGGGCGTTCGCCGCGTGGGGGAGTCTCCTCTACGTGTGGGCCGGGGTGCTGTACGTCGTCCAGGTCCGCCAGCTGGTGCTGGCGGACCGTGACATGGGCCTACCGGCCTAGGGAGCGGACGTGCGAGCCGTGGTGATGGCAGGGGGCGAGGGCACTCGCCTCCGGCCGATGACGGCCAACCAGCCGAAGCCGCTGCTGCCCGTGGTGAACCGGCCGGTCATGGAGCACGTCCTGAGGCTGCTCCGCCGGCACGGCTTCGACGAAGCGGTGGTGACCGTCCAGTTCCTGGCCTCCCTGGTGCGCACCTACTTCGGTGACGGCGAGGACCTGGGGATGCACCTGTCGTATGCGACGGAGGTGACGCCGCTGGGGACGGCCGGCTCGGTGAAGAACGCTGAGGCCGCGCTCCGGGACGACTCGTTCCTCGTGATCTCCGGTGACGCCCTCACCGACATCGACCTCGACGGCCTGGTGAAGGCCCATCGCGAGCGTGACGCCCTGGTGACCGTGTGCCTCACGCGGGTGCAGCACCCCCTCGAGTTCGGGATCGTCGTCGCGGGCGAGGACGGCCGGGTCGAGCGCTTCCTGGAGAAGCCGAGCTGGGGACAGTTGTTCAGCGACACGGTCAACACCGGCATCTACGTCATGGAGCCCGAGGTCTTCGATCATGTGGCCGCAGGGGAGGTCGTCGACTGGTCGGGCGATGTCTTTCCGGCACTGCTTGCCGCCGGCGCGCCGGTCTACGGCTACGTCGGAACGGGCTACTGGGAGGACATCGGTACGCACGAGAGCTACGTGAAGGCTCAGGCTGATGTGCTTAACCGTCATGTCGAGGTCGAGATTGGTGGCTTCGAGGTGTCGCCGGGCGTCTGGGTGGGCGAGGGGGCGGAGGTCGACCCCGACGCGACCCTCAAGGGGCCCGTCTTCATCGGGGACTACGCGCAGGTGGAGGCGGGCGCCGAACTGCGCGAGTTCACCGTGCTCGGCGACAATGTGGTCGTGAAGCGCGGGGCCTTCCTGCACCGGGCGGTCGTGCACGACAACGCCTTCATCGGCCCGTACGCGAACCTGCGTGGCTGTGTCATCGGCAAGAGCACCGACGTGATGCGCGCCGCCCGCGTCGACGAGGGCGCGGTGATCGGTGACGAGTGCGTCATCGAGGAGGAGGCGATCGTCCACGACGGCGTGAAGGTCTACCCCTTCAAGACCATCGAGGCGGGTGCGGTCGTCAACACCAGCGTCATCTGGGAGGCGCGGGGGTCGAGCGCGCTGTTCGGTCCGCGTGGGGTCTCCGGCCTCGTCAACGTCGAGATCACTCCTGAGTACGTCGTGCGGCTGGCGTCCGCGTACGCCACCACGCTGAAGAAGGGCAGCCTCGTCACCACCAGCAGGGACGCGTCCCGCGCGGCTCGCGCGTTCAAGCGGGCCGTGATCGCGGCCCTGACGAGCTCGGCGATCGACGTCGTCGACCTCGAGGTCGTGCCGCTGCCCGTGGCCCGGTACGAGACTGGACGCGGCGCCGCGGCGGGCGGGGTGTCGCTGCGAACCACGCCAGGGGACCCGCAGTCGATCGACATCGTGTTCACCGACGATCGCGGGGTCGACCTCTCGGCGGCGCAGCAGCGCCGGATCGAGCGCACGTTCAGCCGGCAGGAGTTCCGACGCGCCTTCCCTGGCGAGATCGCCGAGCTTAGCTTCCCGTCCCGGCTGCTGGATTCCTATGCGCAGGACCTGCTGGCCGTGGTGGACACGCGAGGGGTCGCCGAAGCCGGTCTGAAGGTGGTCGTCGACGCTGCCGGGGGCGCCGCGGCGCTCGTCCTGCCCACCCTGCTCGGACGGCTGGGCGTCGATGTCCTGACGGTCAACAACCGGCTGGACGAGCTCACGACGACAGAGACACTGGCTGCCCACATGCAGGCGGTGCACCGGCTGGGCGACCTGGTCTCGAGTTCGCGTGCCGACTTCGGGGTGCGGTTCGACCACGTCGGGGAGCGCCTCACCCTGGTCGACGACAGAGGG
>JAWWOJ010000551.1:0-5899 GCA_033851885.1 Frankiales bacterium
CCAAGGCTTTCTCGACAGGTTCGTCGTCACTTTCAACAAGTACTACGACTACTTCCTCATCGAGCGTCCGGCGGAGTGGCAACGGCGCGTTGGCAGCGAACTCTTCGACGACCCGACCGATCGGCCAGACGCTCAATGGGAGCGTCCGGACCGACACTGAGAGAGACAGCGCCAAGGTCCCTTGGTGGATGCGTCTCGGCAGCAGCGCGTCCTAGTTCGTCGATAAAGGATGCCGGCTCTGCGCGGCGGAATGGGGTAGGACGCCCTGGCCTGGTGACTCGCCGGCTCGAGCTCAGGTCCTTCGTTGGTAGAGGATCTGGCTGATGGCGGTCGCCCAGGTGGCGTTGCCGCTGATCAGCGCTCGGTAGGCAACCGTTCCGGCTCGTGTTCGGGTTCTCAGTACCGCAAGCCCGTTGATGCTGGTGGTGGCTTGGCTTTGAGCCAGCCAGCCCCGTGAGGTGAGCAGCTGGAGGACCACCTGCTGGCCGGCTGCTGCCGGCGACAGCGACGCGACGAAGGTGGAGGTGGTCGTGGTTGTGGTGACGAGGGACGGGCCGTGCAGCACGAGCCGGTGAGACCACAGGACATGATGAGCGGGGGTGAGCCGGCCGGGGCTGTCGGCTTGCCCGAGGTACTGCACGCGAACCGACAGCGGCGAACTGAGCTTGAGTGGGTCGTGGTAACGCCCGGCGTCATCGGTGCGGACAACGCGGTCGAGCCGCACCGGGGCACCACGGTCGGTCCGGTAGACGGCCACCAGCCCCTGGGAGACCGGAACGCTGTTGGTGGTTATCTGCCCGTCGACGCCGATGATGGTCTGTGGTGGGGCCGCGCTCGGAACCGCGGCTGTGAGGGTGGAGGCAGGATCGCATGGCCCCCAGCTCGGCGTCAGGGTCGCACTGCCCTGCCCAGCGTCGAGGGTCATGTCGAGGGCGGTGAAGTCGAGATCGTGGGTGCCTTGCTCGCCGGTACTTTGCTGCCTGAGGGTGCCGTCGCGGAAATAGGTCACGGTATGACCCAGCCGGTCCATGGCCATCACGGATTCGAGGGTGAGCGGTCCCGGGTCCAGGCCGAGCGGCAACGTCGCCACGACCCGGCCGGGCGTGATGCATTCGGTGTCGAGCAGGAAGCGGTGCTGATTGACGTCTTCGAAGGTGAAGGTGACGTCCCGGACACCGCTGGGGTCTTCGAGGTCGAAGGTCACAGCTGCGGAGTCACCGGGCCGTACGGTCGGCGGCGTGGTCCTGGTGATGGCGTGCAGCACCGGGCCTGTGGTGTCCGCTGGGAGCGGCTCGATCACGTTCAAGTCCAGGCTGGACAGGTCGATCTGCGGCTGGCTCGCGAACGGCGTGATGCCAGCCGGGATCGAGGTCATGAATCCGTCGGTGCCGTAGAACAGGTTGTTGCCTGCCAGGTCGTTGATGATGACCGAGTCGGCTTTCCAGACCCCGCCCTCCACTCCCAGTGGCAGGACCCCGGTGGCCAGCCCGGCGGCGCCCAGCCCCGCGGCGGTGACCACCCCGAGTCGCTGGCCGGAGGGGCCGACGTAGCTGACCCTGAAGCTGTCGACGCCGGACACGTCGTCACGAAGCTTGGCGAGCAGCAGGACAGGCTCGCCGACCGTGACGGTCGGCGTCACCAGACCCATCGAGTCGATCACCGGCCCGCCAACGTCCTCGTTGGCGTTCACAACCTGGAAGTCCCCGGCCGACAGGTCGATCGCGGCAGGGTTCGCGCCAGTCCCATCAGCCGTGACCGTGCCGTCCCGCGCATAGTGCGTCGCGTTGCCGACGACGTCGGTCACATCAGCGCGCTGCAGCTCATACCGGCCGGAACCCGCCCAGCGCGTCGGCGGCGCCTGCGCCTGCCAGCCGAGGTCGCTGCCCCAGTAGGCGTTCAAGGTGGTTCCGCCGATGCGGCGGCCGGCGGCGTCGATCCGCTGATAGGTCAGCGAGACACCGACAACCCCCGAGCCTTGCTCGTTGTCGTCGTGCGCGGCGACCAGCACGTCCGGATAGGCACCGGGAAGGTTCTGGGGCAAGACCTGGAAGCCGCTGATGGTGGGTGCCGTGTTGTCGGCATACGCAGCACCAGCCGGCAGGCCGAGCACCACGAGCAGCAGGCTCATGCCCAGACAGGAGAACGGACGTCGCCGCACTGGTTACCTCGCTCGAACGACTCGGTCACAGGAGCATAGGGACAAGCACCCCTTGAGGGTCGTACGCCGAGAGGCGTGCCAGAACTACTAGTACGACGGCGCAAAAAGCAGCCTGGATCTCCTTTTCGGCGGGATCGGACTGCCGATATGTCCGAACATGGCCATGAGGCGACTAGTCCCGATGGGCCATGTAAATGGCCCACCCACAGGGTCAAGTTCCCGCCGGCCCGACCGATCTTTCACTCCAATGGGGCTCAAGTGCTCCACGCGACGACCAAGGGGCCGTCGGACCGACAGGACAAGGGTGGGACATGAAGCGTTACCTGGTGCCGATCATCGCGGGGGTCACCGTCTTCGGTACGGTCACCGCCTTCGCCGCCACGCTCAACGTCAGCAGCCAGACCCTCGGGTCCGGCAACGCCACGGTCGCGTCGTGCAACGCGACGGCAGCAGTGACGTACACGACCGCCTACTCGGCCACGCTGCCCGGGTACAAGGTCTTGACCGCTCCGGTCACCACGGCGGCGGCGTGCGCCTCGAAGGCGTTCAAGGTCACCCTGACCGGTGCCGCCAACGCCTCCCTGGCCGAGATCACCGGCACCCTGGACGCCAGCGGCAACGCATCGCCGGACTTCTCCGCGAGCAACATCAGCGCGGCCAACGTCACCGGCGTCTCCGTGGTCATCTCGGGCTGATGAACCCTCGCGGCCGGACCGGGCCGGCGCAGGTGCGCCGCCCCCGGTTCGGCCGTGCCCTGTTCGTGCTCGCTGCCGCGGGGCTGTCGGTGCTCGTCCCCGCGGGCAGCCCCGCACTCGCGTCCGGCCAAGGGCCGACGACGACGGCAGTCCTCTCCGGTGCCGCGACCGTCTCGCCCTGCGGCTCGTTCAGCTCGGTCGTCGTTTCCTACGCGCTGACCTCGAAGAACGTCACGGGCATCGTCATCAGCAGCATCCCGACAGCCTGCAACGGCTCGAGCCTGTATCTCACGCTGACCAACGGCACGACCAACGCGCAAGCAGGGCCGCTGACCGTGGCGTCCGGCAGCGTCACGGCGAGCTCTCTGTCCGCCACCGTGACCGCCGCCTCGGTCACCGGCCTCTACATCGGGGTCCTCGGATGACCAGGCGGACTGTGGTTGTCGCGGCGACCGTCGCGGCCGTGCTCGGCGCCGGCGTCGCCTGGGCGAAGAACCTCACCGTCACCAGCCAGAAGCTCGGCGCCGCCACGGTCACCCGGCCGGCGTTCTTCCCCGACTCCGTCGTCATCGCCAACGCTGCGACGGCGGGCCGACCGGACAAGCTCGACACGATCACCATCACGTTCAACAGGCTGATCCTGCTCAGCACCATCTGCGCCGGCACCCCCCAGACCACGGAGAGCGCCGCCGGCTTCCTGTTCACGCTCACCAACGGCGGCGCCAGCAACGACATCCTGTCGATCGGCGGCGGTACCTCCTGCCCGGCCCTGCACTTCGGCAGCTTCACGCTCGGCAGTCCGAACTACAACGCAGGCGTGGCGATCACCTACCCCTCCTCGACCATCGCCATGACCCTCGGTGCGAGCACGACGACCGTCGTGCTGACCTTGGGGACGGCGTCGACCGCTGCGACGACGGTGAGTACGGCGACGATCGTGAAGTACATACCTGACCCCGCGATGACGGACACAGCCGCCAACGGCGTCGGGACGAACACCGTGTCCACGACCTCGGCGGTGCAGTTCTGATGGGCCGGCCGACGATGCTGCGCCGGGTCTTGAAGGCGCTCGGCACCGGGCTGATCCTCGCCTTGGTCTGGCTGGTCTGGCCTCAGTCGATGCACGGCCGAGTCGCCTATATCAGCGTCGACGGCCACAGCATGGACGGCACCTACGCGAACGGCGACCTCATCGTCGTACGCAAGCAGCCCAGCTACAACATCGGCGACATCGTCACGTACCGCATTCCCAAGGGCGAGTTCGGTGCAGGGGCGAACGTCATCCACCGCATCACGGGTGGCAACGGCACCACCGGCTTCACCACACAGGGCGACAACAGGAACATCCCCGACCCGTGGCATCCCCGCACCGCCGACATCGTCGGTCACAGTGAGCTGCGGGTGCCGGGTGGTGCGCGCTACTTCCTGGCGCTGTCCAAGCCGATCCCGCTCGGTGGCCTCTGTGCGGGCCTCACGGTTCTCGTCATGCTGTGGCCGAAATCCGAGAAGGCCGTACCGCGCCGGAAGCCGAAGCACGCCCGCCCCTCCCCCGTCTTCGGATATCTCCGGTCTGTCGCCGCACCTCGTCCGCGCGTTCGTGCGGTCGGCGAACACCTGCCGGTCCTTGGGGGTGGTTGTTGAGCAGGCGGTGCAGTTGCACGTTCAGCGCGCAGCTGCACCCGTCGTGGCGAGGGCGGCGTCGACGAAGTCGTCTTCGGTGACCGCGGCCGAGAAGCCGATCTTCTGAATGAGCAGCCCTTGCAGAACACCGACGAGCCGGTGGGCGACCTGCGCCGTGGTGAGACCGGCAACGTCGAGGCCGCGGTTGTCCAGCCCAGCGACCAGCTCGTCGAGCAGCTGCTCGAAGCCCTCGCGCAGCGCTTCCGCCAACGGTTCATCGGTGCCGGCGAGCCGCACCAGGTCGAGCTGCATCGTCACCAGCTCGAGGCCTTCGGCGTCCTGGCCGGAGGCGTAGTACCCGCGCGCAAAGGCAGCGACGGCGCGCCGCAGGTCGGGTTCGTCGGCGGGCAGCCCGTAGTTCTCGACGCGTCGCACCATCCAGGCGGCCAGCAGCGCGCCACGACTGCCGAACGTCGAGTAGACCGCTCCGGTCGTCAGTCCCGCGCGGCGCGCGACGGCCTGCAGCGAGCAGGCAGCCCAGCCGCGCTCGGCCCGCAGCTCGCCGACCGCCTCGAGCAGCCGCTCGCGGGTCTCCACGCGGCCGCGGGGACGCTGCGTGCTGGACGGCTGCGCCATCGGCTCCCCCCTTGACGTGGATCGTCTAGCTGTCGATAGTAACGCATTATCGACGATAAGGGACGATAAGGATGGCCATGCCGGACCTCTCGCGACTGCTGGTGGCAGGCCTGCTCGCCGCCGCGGTCACCGGCTGCGGCAGCACGGTCACCACGGCCCCCGGGGCCGTCGGACCTGGTGTCGCTGCACCGGTCGACAACGGTCTCGGTCCACCGGCGCCCGCGCCGACCGGCCTGCCGTCGGCCGCCACCGTGACCGGCGCACCCAACGGGCCCGGAGGCGCGGCGACGACCGTGACCTCGGGCGGCACGTCGAGTGGCACCAGCGGGACCAGCACCGGGACGGCAGCGAACCGCGACCCGATCAAGATCGGGATCATCTACGTCAACAACGACCAGGGCGCCTCCTCGGCGGGCATCAACAACGGGAACACGTTCACGCCGCGCCGCGCCTATGAGGCACTCGTGGCGGCATACAACGCCCGCGGCGGTATCGCCGGTCGTCACATCAACCCGGTGTACGTCGAGCTCAAGTCCAGCTCGACGTCGTTGAAGACCGACATCGAGGCCGGCTGCAACACCTTCACGCAGGACGAGCACGTCGCTGCGGTCCTCGGCGGCACCGGCATCTATTCGGAGGACTTGTCCGACTGCCTCGCGAAGGCACGCACACCGCAGATCAGCGGCGACTACGGCCTCGGCGACAACGACAGCCTCAGGCGCGCGCCCTACCTCATCCCGGCCGTCACCCTCACGGTCGACGACCGCGTGCGGCTCATGCTCGAGCGTCT
>JAWWOJ010000559.1:0-3704 GCA_033851885.1 Frankiales bacterium
CGTCGAGCGGGCATGGACCGCCGAACGTGCCGTCATGGTGGCGACCGACTACTCGCAGGCCGTCGCGCGCGGCGTCGCGCACGTCGCCGCCTACAAGGACGAGTACGAGGTCGCGCGGCTCCTCACCCGTCCCGAGCTGCTCGCCGAGGTGCAGGCGCAGGTCCCGGGTGCCACGCGCGTCCACTACAACCTGCACCCGCCGGCGCTGCGCGCGATGGGCATGGACAGCAAGCTGAAGCTCGGCGCCTGGTCGCGTCCGCTGCTCAAGGCGATGGCCGCCTCCAAGGGTCTGCGCGGCACCAGGCTCGACCCGTTCGGTCGCGCCGAGGTCCGTCGGGTCGAGCGCGCGCTGCTCGCGTCCCACACGGCCCTCGTCGAGCAGCTCTCCGCGTCGCTGACGGCCGACTCCTACGCCACCGCCGTCGCCGCGGCCGGTGCCGCCGAGCTCGTCCGCGGCTTCGAGGACATCAAGCTCCGCAACGTCGCCCGCTACCGCGAAACCCTCGCCGCCCTTCCCCTGTCGTAGCCCCCCTCCGACTTCCCTCCTCTGGTGCGGCTCGGGAGGAGTTGCCGGGTGGGCGTCGAATCCTGACGGCATGCGCATCCCCGTCCTTGCCGCTGTGGCCCTCGTCCTGCTGGCGCATCCCTCCGGCGCCGCGACCAAGCGCTTCCACATCGCCGATGCCACCGGCGACGCCAACGGCATCAACGGCCAGGGCATCGGCCTGCCCCTGCCGTCGACGGCGACCGGGCCGGCTGAGCTCGCGGGCGCCGACATCACCGGCATCGATCTCGTCAACCGGTTCAAGGGTGCCGGAAAGGCCCGCAAGGCCACCGGGTTCGACGTCACGCTGCACCTGGCTGCGCCGCTGCAGCAGGGCACCGTCATCACGGTCACGATGGTCACCTCGGCCCCGTGCGGTGACACGAGCACGATCCAACTCGGCGCCGGGACCTCAGCGCTCGCCATCTGCCAGTCCTCGAAGACAGGCAGTGCCGGCGCGACCATCGGCTCGACGGAGGTCTCAGCGGACAAGAAGTCGATCCTCTGGAGCATCGACAACCTGTTCAAGGCCGGAACCAAGGTCACGAGCTTCTACGCATCCAGCAGTGTCTTCGTGCTCGGTGTCTTCGACGAGGCCGCCTCCGACGCCACCTTCACCTACGGCAGGTAGGGGACGACCCGGCCGGTGACCTCGCCGAGGTATCGGCCGCTTCCGGTCGTCGCGCTGATCGTCACCGTGTCGCCGTCGTCGAGGAACTCGGTGTTCCACGTCAGCTCGATGAACGATCCGCGCTCGCCGACGTCGTCGCCGCTGATGGTCCCGCTGGCGAACAGGTCCCCGGTGCGCAGCGACGCGCCGTTGGCTGTCAGGTGCGCCAGCAGCTGCGGCCCGGTCCAGTACATCCCGGCGAAGGGGGGCCGGCTCACCACGGACCCGTTGCGCGACAGCTCGAGAGTCAGGTCGAACGCCCAGTCGCCGTCGACCTGCAGGTACGGCGACACCGGCGGGTCCTGGACCGGCGCGGGCACCCGGTCGAGGGCTGCGAGCGGCACGACCCAGGGGCTGATGCTGGTCGCGAAGCTCTTGCCCAGGAAGGGACCGAGCGGGACGTACTCATAGCTCTGGATGTCGCGCGCCGACCAGTCGTTGAGGAGCACGATCCCGAAGACGTGATCCGCGAAATCGCCTGTGGGGACGGGCTTTCCGAGCTCCGAGCCGACGCCGACGACGAAGCCGACCTCGACCTCGACGTCGAGCTTGGCACTGGCGCGGCGCTCCGGACCGGGGAGCGTCAGGCCCGACGGACGGACGACGCCGGTGCCACTGACGACGACGGTGCCGGCCCGGCCGTGGTAGCCGACCGGCAGCTGTTTCCAGTTCGGCAGCAGCGCCTCGCCGTCCGGGCGGAACATCTTCCCGAGGTTGGTCGCGTGCTGCTCGCTGGCATAGAAGTCGACGTAGTCGGCGACCTCGAACGGCAGGTGCATCGTCACGTCGTGCAGCAGCGGCATCCCGACAAGTCCTCGCACCTGCTCGCGGACGGCCGCCCACCGAGCCGGACCCTCGGCCAGGAAGCCGTTGAGGCTGTCCGCCTCGAAAGCAGGGCTGAGGTGCTCGGCGAGGTCGAGCACCCCGTCGTCCACGGCGACCCCGATCCTGCGCTGGGCGCCGGGCCTCGAGAACACCCCGTACGGCAACGTCGTCCGGTCAAACATCGAGGCCGAGCTCCCGTGCGTCGTCGATCGGCTGGCTCGTGTCGCATGAGCCGTAGGAGTGCAGCAGCCACCGTACGGCGGTGACCTGGTCGTCGGTGAGCAGCCGTGCTCCCTGGACGAGCGCGGCCGGATCGTCCTCGCGGATCGCGTCGATCGCCTGACCGCCGGTGAGCGAGCGGGCGACAGCGAGCAGGACGTTCAGGTAGCCGTGGAAGCCGGGGCCGTCCCACCCGCGCACCGCGCGGTGCAGACCAGCGGTCGCCTTGAAGGGGCGCGACTCGCGCGCCGCGACCTGGATGAACGCCGCCAGCTCCTCGTCGCCGATGCCGGCGCACCGCACCTTGCCGTAGCAGGCGCCGACGTCGGATCCCTCGACGTAGCAGGGCATCTCGCCCGGCTCACGCCCCTCCCGCGCCAAGACCCTGATGCGGTCGTCCGCCGTCGTACCCGGCCCGATGACGTGCACGTCGATCGGGCCGTCGAGCATGGTCGACAGCTCGTCGAGCCGGTCACCGGGCACGAGGAAGCGACCGGTCAGCATCGGCGACGAGGTGGTCCGGAAGCGCGCGAGAGCCTTGTCCATCGACAGCGAGGTCGGCGGGAACAGCCCCGCGTCGTCGATCAGCCCCGTGAGGAGGCGGATCACCTGGCCCAGGTCCAGGGATAGCCAGGGTCCTCGACCTCGTAGGCGGCCGGCCCCAGGTCGAGCGGCGCGAAGGTGTCGACCATGACGGCGAGCTCGTCCGTTGCCGCCTTGCCGAGCGCCCGCTCGACCGATCCGGGCTGGGGACCGTGCACGAAACCGCCTGGGTGCAAGGAGATCGACCCCTGGCCGATGCCACTGCCGGCCCGCGAGGTGAAGTCGCCGCCGCAGTAGAAGAGCACCTCGTCGCTGTCGACGTTGCTGTGGTTGTAGGGGATCGGCACGGCCTCGGGGTGGTAGTCGAGCAGCCGCGGTACGAAGGAGCAGACGACGAAGCCCGGGCCGGCGAAGGTCTGGTGCACCGTCGGCGGCTGGTGCAGTCGCCCGGTGAGCGGTTCGAAGTCGTGGATGGACAGCGCGTAGGGGTAGAGGCAGCCGTCCCAGCCGACGACATCGAAGGGATGCGTCGCATAGGTGTACGTCGTGAGCCGGCCCCGTCGTCGTACCAGGACGTCTGTCTCGCCGCCGTCGACGAGCAGCGGCTCCGACGGCATCCGGAAGTCGCGCTCGCAGTAGGGCGAGGCCTCGAGGACCTGGCCGTGCTTGCCGAGGTACTGGCGAGGGATCGTGACGTGGCCGCGGGCCTCCACGACCAGGGTGCGCAAGGGCCCGTCCAGCACGCACCAGCGGTGCGTCGTACCGGTGGGAACGACGACGTAGTCGCCCGGACCGATCTCGAGGACCCCGAACACGGACTCGAGGCGCCCGCTGCCGGACTCGACGTAGACCAGCAGGTCGCCGTCGCTGTCGCGATAGAGCCCGGAGTCCTCGGACGTGACG
>JAWWOJ010000564.1:0-3212 GCA_033851885.1 Frankiales bacterium
AGCGGCTCAGGCAGCTCGTCATCACCTTGCGCGAGCAGGCCAAGATCAGCCCCGACATGGCATCGCGCTACCGGGCCATGCAGACCCGCTACGAGAAGTTCCTCGAGGCGGGTCCACCTCCGGAGCAGGTCGTCGACCAGAAGGTCACCATGAAGCTCCGGGGCGGGCGTACGGGGGTGCGCGCGATCACGTGCGAGCGGCTCGAGCTGACCGGCCTCATGAAGCCGTTCGACCTCGAGGTCTTCTACGGCGAGCGGGTGGCGGTGCTCGGCTCCAACGGTTCGGGAAAGTCGCACTTCCTGCGGCTGCTCGCGGCCCAGGAGGTGCGGCACACCGGTACCGCCCGGCTCGGAGCTCGCGTCGTGGCGGGCTGGTTCGCGCAGACGCACGAGCAGCCCGAGCTCTACGGCAAGACGCTGGTCGAGGTGCTGCACCGCGGGGAGGGCGACCGACGCGGGCTGGAGCGCGGGCAGGCGATCGGGGCGCTTCGCCGCTACGAGCTGGACGGCCAGGCCGATCAGGACTTCGAGTCGCTGTCCGGTGGCCAGCAGGCCCGCTTCCAGGTGCTGCTGCTGGAGCTCGGCGGCGCGACCCTGCTGCTTCTCGACGAGCCGACCGACAACCTCGACCTGGCGTCAGCCGAGGCGCTGGAAGAGGGCCTCGAGTCCTTCGACGGCACGGTGCTCGCCGTGACCCACGACCGGTGGTTCGCCCGCGGGTTCGACCGGTTCCTCGTGTTCGGGGAGGCGGGGGAGGTCTATGAGTCCGACGGGCCGGTCTGGGACGAGGGCAGGGTCCAGCGTGCTCGTTAGCGAGGTCCGCGACTGGCGCGTGTGGAAGCCGCTGCGACTCGAGGCGCTGGCGGACACCCCGATCGGCTTCGGCGAGCTCCACGCCGACGCGGCCGCCCGCACGGATGCCGAGTGGGACGAGCGATGGCGCCGCCAGACAGGCATCAAGGTGATGGCCCTCGAGAGCGACGTGCCGCTCGGCATCGCCGGTGGTTTCCCGGCGGAAGACGGCCGAAAGGTCCTGTTCTCCGTCTACGTACGGCCGTCAGCGCGTGGCCGTGGCGTGCTCGAGGCTCTCGTGGACCGGGTGGCAGCCTGGGCGGCGCCCGACCCGCTGTGCCTGGACGTGCACGTGGACAACGCACCCGCGCGCTCGGCGTACCTCCGTCTGGGGTTCGTCGAGAACGGGTCGGTGACGCCGGGCGGCGGCATCGACGGCCGCGACCTGCTCGGAATGGCCCGCCCGGTTCGGTGGACATAACAGATTCTCTGTTAGGTTAGAGAAACCTAAAGGAGAACTTGTCATGTCTGCGCAGCCGGGGAAGAACCCCTACCGCCCTGGGGCAGCGACGCCGCCGCTGTACCTCGCCGGACGCGAGCCGCAACTCGCTCGGTTCCCCCGCATCCTGGCGGGTGCGCCCGAGATCCCCGCCAACGTGCGCCTCACCGGACTTCGAGGTGTGGGCAAGTCCGTGCTCCTCAAGGAGTTCGAGGAGCGGGCTCGATCCGCGGGCTGGGCAGTTCTGCGACAGCAACTTGAGCCACGGCACAACACCGAGGAGAGCGTGAGCTCACTTCTTGCTTCCGCGCTTGACGTAGCCAAGTCCCGCATGTCGAGAACGCGGCGGGTCAAGGAGGCCGTGGCGGGCGCGGTCGACGTAAGTCGGCGGCTGCTGACGGTGAGCTATGAGGACATCACCTTCTCCGTGGGGGGCGGACGTGCGCTTGAGCTCGACGTTGGCAGGAACCTTTTCGCAGCCGTCGAGGCGGCACTCGATACCGGGCATGAAGGGTTTGCCTTGATGCTCGACGAGGCGCAGGTCATCAAGGACGAGACGGGTCGGGACGGCGAACACCCGCTCTCGATGCTGGTGGCCGCGGTGAATGCCTTGCAGGAGGCCGGCCTGCCGCTCGCACTGGTCATGTGTGGCCTGCCCACGCTGCGTGCCAACTTGCAAAAGGCCCGGACGTACTCCGAGCGCATGTTTCGAGGAGAGGTCATCGGCGAGCTCGACGGAAATCCCGGACCAGCGCGTGACGCCTTCGTACGACCGCTCGAGCATTCCGGGATCCAGGCGGACGAGGCGCTTGTCGCACGTGTTCTCGACGAGGTCGAGGGCTACCCGTTCTTCATCCAGCTCTGGGGGGCTGAGTTGTGGGAAGCAGCTCGGGACGCGGGTTCAGACATCTTCACAGTTGCGCTGCTCGATTCCATCGAGGCGGACATCTACACGCGACTGGACGAGGAGTTCTACGCCGGTCGAGTCGAGACCCTCACGCCGAGTGAGCAGGACCTGCTGCTGGCGACAGCGCACTGCCCGTACCCGCCCCTGAAGACGGCTGACTTGCGAACGAAGAGCATCAAGAGCGACGGGAACATCAACGTCCTGATGGGGCGGCTGGCCGATCAGGGTGTCCTCTACAGGGTGCAGAAGGGGGTCTACGAGTACACGGCTCCTAAGTTCCATGCCTATCTCGAGCGTCGCTTGGCGGCAGCTGCTCGCTGACGCGCTTTGCCGGCCGAGGCCTGCAGCAGGTAGTCTTATGGGCTGTTGCTCGGCGAGCCTCGTTGACGCGCGCCCAGAACACGGACCTGAGAGAAGAGCACCTTGACCACGTACCAGCCGAAGCCGGCCGACGTCACGCGTCAGTGGCACGTCATCGACGCCGACGACGTCGTCCTCGGACGCCTGGCCACCCAGGTCGCGACGCTCCTGCGCGGCAAGCACAAGGCTTACTACGCGCCGCACCTCGACACCGGCGACTTCGTCGTCGTCATCAACGCCGGCAAGGTCGCCATGACCGGCAACAAGCGCGAGCAGTCGCGCGTCCACCGCCACTCGGGCTACCCGGGCGGCCTCACCAGCGTCTCCTACGACGTGGTCCTCAAGACCCGCCCCGAGCGGATCATCGAGAAGGCCGTCAAGGGCATGCTGCCGCACAACACCCTCGGGCGTCAGATGCTCTCCAAGCTGAAGGTCTACGCCGGCCCGACCCACCCCCACCAGGCGCAGGCGCCGGTGCCGTTCGAGATCATTCAGGTGTCGCAGTGACTGCAGTGTCGTCCCCCGAGCTCATCCAGACGGTCGGCCGCCGCAAGGAGGCCATCGTCCGTGTCCGCCTCGTGCCGGGCACCGGCGACTACAAGCTCAACGGCCGCACCCTCGAGGAGTACTTCCCGAACAAGGTGCACCAGCAGGC
>JAWWOJ010000571.1:0-5030 GCA_033851885.1 Frankiales bacterium
GGCGGCGCCGACGAGCGGCGCCCGACGTCGTGGCCGCGAGGCGACCGCCGCGCGCACCGCGGCAGGGACGGGGCGCGGGGTCTCGAGGTCGGACAGCAACTCCTGCACCCACAGCACCTCGGACAGCTGCGCGTCCTGCGCCGGCGTGAGCGGTCGGGCGGCACCGGCGAGGATCGCCTCCTCGAGCCGCCCGCGCAGCGCCGGGGACACCGGTCGGGGGCCGGACAGGCCGTCGAGCGGGTCACTCATCGCGATCACCCAGTTCGCGACGCAGACCGTCGCGGGCGCGCTGCAGCAACGACTGCACCTGCACGCGGGTGCGCCCGACCGCCTCCGCGATCTCCTCGACGGATCGCCCGTCGAGGTACTTCAGCACCAGGACCTGCCGGTGCAGCGCAGGCAGCCGCCGCAGGGCTGAGGCCACCTCGTCGCGATCGAGCAGCTCCTGCTCGTGGTCGTCGTCCTGCACCGTCTCGAGCCGCAGCCGTGACTCGGTCACGTCGGCCCGGCGCTCCCGCTCCCAGTGCCGCGCGACGAGGTTGCGGGCGATGCCGCACATCCAGGTGGTCGCGGCCGCGTCGCCCCGGCAGGACCCGGCCGACGCGACCCCGGCGAGCAGCGGCTCCAGCAGCAGGTCCTCGGCCACGGTCTGGTCTCCCGCGACCCGCGCCCAGACGAACCCGTGCACCACCGGGGCCACGTCGTCGAGGAGCCACCGCACTGCGTCGGGGCGACCACGGGCAGCGGCCCGCAGCAGCTCCGCCTCGGAGCTCGCGCCTACGGGAACGGGAGCCATGTGGTCTCGTCCAGCCTCTCGAGCGGGGCGGTGGTGACACCGCGCTCCGACACCGAGTAGAGCAGGTCACCGGCCACGACGGTGCGCAGCACCTGCCCGCCCTGCGCGCGCACCAGGCCCTGCCTGCTGAGCGCGCCCTGCGACGACACCTTGAGGACCGCGGTGTCGCGCCCGAGCGGCAGCGCGAGAGTGCGCGTTGCGGGCCACCACAGCAGCGCGTGGTGAGAGGTCTCCGCGGCGCTGTAGCCCGGGAGGACGAGCTTGCTCACCAGTGTCGGGTGGAGGCTGTCCCGGGTGTCGAAGACCGACGCGGCGCTCCCCAGGTCCTGCCCGAGACCGAGCAGCAGATGGTTGCCGAGGTCATAGAGCGCCGACGAGTACCCGGGCACCGTCAGCTCACCGCGTGCGACCGGGCGGGTGGGGTCGCTGAGGTCGACGACGTGCAGCGGATCGAGCCGCCGGAAGGTGACGACGTAGGCGAGGTCACCGAGGAACCGCACGCCGTAGAGCTGCTGGTCGACCCCGAGGCCACCGACGTGCGCGACCTCCTTGAGGACGCCACCGGTCGGCTTCAGGACGGTGATGCGGTTGTCGCCGCCGCTGCTGGTCGCGACCCGGAGGTAGCCGTTCTGCTCCGACATCGCGTACTGGTCGGGAAGGTCTCCGGGCACCGTGCCGGTGCCGAGGTAGGCGAGGTGGTCCGGGTGCGTCACGTCGAAGCCATGCAGGTCGGTCGTGCCCGGCACCTGGACCAGACCGCCTCGGCCCGCTGCCGGGCCGTACCAGGGCTGGGTGGCCAGATAGAGGGCCGAGCCGCTGGCATACAGCGTGCTGCTGCTGCCGACCACCGTCACGTGCTGGGTCGGCCGGTCCTTCGCCGGGTCAAGGGTGATGAGCGAGGTCCGCTGCAGGCCGGACGCGACACCCGGTCGCAGCGCCGAGGTGCACCCGGCGCGGTAATTGCCGCCGCCGGGGGTGACGCTCACCGAGGGCAGCAGGTCGTCGACGGTGGCGCGTCGTGCCACGGCGCGGTTGGCGGCGAGGGCACGGGCCTGCTCCTTCGCGGTGCCGTTGGTCGGATGCGTGAAGCGGAGCCGCGGGGCGGAGCTGACCGCCACGACGACCCGACCGTGCAGCACGCGCGCCCGTCGAGCAGCGACCCGTCGAGCCGGAAGCGACGCACAGCTGTGGGTGTCGTCGGGTCCGAGATGTCGACGATCTCGACGACGGTGACGACGCGTCCGCCGCGGTAGACCTGCCCGAGCGCGACGACGCGGTCGCCGTCCAGCAGCAGCTGGGCGCGGTTGAGGTGCAGCAGCAGGCTGCCCAGGCGTACCGGCCTGGCACGCGTCACGTCGAGGACCTCGAGCGTCGCGGCGCTGCCGGTGCTGACGACCATCACCGAGCCATCGGTCTTGACGGAGTCGGGCTCGTCGACGTCGGCCTCCTGCAGCGTGGTGCCGGAGTGCGGGACGGTGCCGCCCTGGACTGCCTTCACGAGCGAGCTCCGCTGCCCGAGCGTGTCGACGAGTTGGTAGACCCGGCCGTCGTTGCGGGAATAGGGGACCGGCAGGCCGTCGGCGCCGACCTCCTTCACCGCTTCCTTGCGCAGCGCCGCGGTGAGCGCGTCGCAGTTGCCGAAGGCCGTGAGGGCCGCCGCGACCGGGCGCTCGTGCGCGACCGGCTTCGGCGGCCGGTGGGCCGGCTGCGTGCAGCCCCCGGCCAGGACAAGGACAACTGCCAGACAGGTGCGCTTCACACGAGTGAGTGCGCGAACCGGCCGCGGATCAACCGGCCGCCCCCGATTAGGCTGGACCGCACCCGGGAGGGTTCGCATAGTGGACGAGTGCAGCCGCCTTGAAAGCGGCCAGACGGTTGATCCCGTCTCGTGGGTTCAAATCCCACACCCTCCGCCCACCTGAGCTCACGGCGTTCGGGCTCGCCTCAGCGGTCGCGTCTCGATGAGGTCGATCGACAGCCGGCGCCGCGCGATCAGCCACACCCCGTCGACCTGGCGGTAGTCGTCGAGGTACCTCAGGTGCCAGACCAGGTCGGTCTTCTCGTCGATGACGTGATGCGCGACGCAGGCGATCCGGCCGCGCTCACCGTCGTACACCTCCCCGACGATCGCGTGGAAGGTGCGGGGCAGGCCGCTGGTGGCGGCGGCGATCGCCTCGGGGCCGACGTGCTCGTGGACAGGGTCGAGCACCGTCGGCGGGTCGGGCGTGACGAGCACGCCGTCCGGGGTGAACAGCGGTACGACAGAGCGGCGGTCGTCGATCGACGCGGCGTAGCGGTGGACGAGCTGGGACAGCTCCCAGGTCATGTGAGCCCGAGCCGGGAGGCGCAGGCCGTCAGCTCGTCGAGGGCTGCGGACAGGTCGGTCGTGGGAGTCGGGTCCAGGACGATGCGGTGGGCGCCGAGCGCCGCCATCCGCATCGCCTTCGCCTCGTCGACGCGAGCGACCAGGTGGCCCAGCGAGAGCTCGAGAGCGGCGGGATCGCGTCCCGCGTCGGAGGCCGCACCGTGCATCTCGTCGATGAGCCGGCGCAGGTCGTCACCCGCGACCCCGAGGGGCTGCAGGCCGTCACCGAGCCGACCGGCACGTCGGGCTGCCGCGACGGTGTGACCCCCGACGTGGATCGGCACCTGGCCCGCGGGGCGGCAGATCGCCTGGTGGAAGGAGAAGAACTCTCCGTCGTGATCGACAGGCTCCCCGCTCCAGAGCTTGCGGAGCACCTCGATCTGCTCGTCAGCGCGCCGCCCGCGGGCCTCGAACGGCGCGCCGCAGGCAGCGAGCTCCTCGCGCATCCAGCCCATGCCGATGCACAGCCGCACCCGACCGCCGGACAGTGCGGCGAGGGTTGCCACCCGCTTCGCCAGCGGCACGGGGTGGTGGTTCGGCAGGATCAGCACACCGGTCGCGAGACCGAGCCCCGTGGTCTGACCGGCGAGGAAGGCCAGCAGCTGCAGCGGGTCCGGGACGTCGCAGTCGTCGGCGATCCCCATCTGCCCGGAGGGGTCGTAGGGGTAGCTGCTCTCGTAGCCGCGGACGACCACGGTGTGCTCGACGACGACCAGCGACTCGAACCCCAGGGCCTCCGTGTGCTGGGCGTACGCCGTGATCCACCCGGGGTCGGCGGACACCCCGGTCGTGCTGGGGGCCATGACGGAGTACTTCACGCCTGGCACGCTCCCACACATGAAACCTGTGGCCTTCGTGACCGGCGCCAGTCGCGGCATCGGCCGCCAGACCGCCCTCGTCCTCGCCCGGGCGGGCTGGGACGTCGCCTTCACCGCGCGGACGGTCGAGGAGGGGACCGGGACCGTGCCCGCCCGGCACGGTGAGGGGGGTGTCCGGGTCGAGGGCAGCCTCGCGACCACGGCTGCGCTCGTCGAGGGGGCTGGTGGCCGCGCGCTGCCGGTCGCCATGGACCTTCTCGACCTGGGTAGCGTCCGGGCGGCTGCCGCCACCGTGCTCGACACCTGGGGGCGCGTGGACCTCCTCGTGAACAACGCGATCGCGCACCTGCCGGGTGGGCATGAGCGCGTCCTCGCCCAGGACCTCGTGGTGGCGGACCAGCTGATCCGCGGCAACTACCTCGCTCAGCTCGCGCTGGTGCAGGCCGTGCTGCCGGGGATGGTCGAGCGCGGCTCCGGGACGATCGTCCAGATGGCCAGCGGCTCGGCGACGACCGACCCGCCTGCCCCACCCGACGAGGGCGGCTGGGGTCTGGCGTACGCCGCGTCGAAGGCGGCCGTCGGCCGGCTTGCCGGCGCGGTCAACGCGGAGTACCTCGGCACCGGGATCCGCGCGTTCAACGTCGACCCCGGCTTCGTCGTCACGGAGGCCATGCGCGCACGCGGTGGTGCCGACGACATCGAGCAGCAGGGCTTCGACCTGGCCCCCGACGATGCCGCGGGGCGCGTGATCGCCTGGCTGGCAAGGGATCCCGCAGCTGACAGCTTCCTCGGCAGGGTCATCTGGTCGCCCAAGCTCGCGGCCGAGCTCGCGGGCTGACGGTACATTCCCGTCATGGAATTCCGCCGCCTCGGCACGTCCGGGCTCGTCGTCAGCGTCGTCGGTCTGGGGACCAACAACTTCGGGATGAAGCTGGACGACGACGGCTGCCGCGAGGTGCTCGACGCGGCCCTCGAGGAGGGCATCACCCTTCTCGACACCTCGGACTCCTACGGGCAGTCGGAGGCGAGGCTCGGGGCGCTGCTCAAGGGC
>JAWWOJ010000244.1:0-3199 GCA_033851885.1 Frankiales bacterium
AGGCGTTCGCGAAGCGGTCGGACGGCCAGGTCCGGGGTCTGGTCAACGGGCTGCCTCCCGGCAGCACCACTCTCATCGCCACGATCGACGGCGGGCGAGGTGCCCGGATCACCCTCGTCGACCACGCCATCGGTGGCCCCGTATTCGCCGGCCCGCAGATCCAGCCCTGGGCCTGCGCTGCCGGCACGCACGGCAAGCAGTGTGACGCCAAGCCCACGTACGCCTACCGCTACCTGCCCGTCGGCACCACCGGCACCCCGGGGACCGCTGTCGGCAACCAGACCGCGCTGCAGCCCTACGACCCGTCGAACCCGCCGCCGGCCCCCCTGATCGCGACGACGAAGACGCAGACGGGCCTCACCGTGCCCTTCATCGTGCGCACCGAGACCGGCTACATGGACCGTGACCAGTACTCGATCTCGGCGCTGTTCCAGCCCGGCAAGAAGTGGGACGGCACGACGCCCCAGCCGCAGTTCAACCACAAGCTCGTGCTGACGCACGGGGCCAGCTGCGACACCGAGTACCAGTCCGGCTCGGCTCCCGACACCCTCAACGTCGCGGCCCTCGGCGCGGGCTTCGTCGTCGCGTCGCACGCGCTCGACAACGCCGGGCACAACTGCAACCTCACTGTTCAGGCCGAGGCCCTCTACATGACCAAGGAACGGGTCATCGAGCAGTACGGCACGCTGCGCTACACCATCGGCTCCGGCTGCTCGGGTGGCTCGCTCGTCCAGCAGCAGGTCGCCAACGCCTATCCCGGGATGTACCAGGGGATCTCGCCGCAGTGCTCCTTCACGGACGCGTGGAGCAGCGCCCAGCAGTACGTCGACTACGTGATGCTGCTCGGCTACTTCAAGGACCCCTCCCGCTGGACCCCTGGCACGGCATGGGACCCGGCCGCCATCAGCCAGGTCCTCGGCCACCCCAACGTCGCCAACCCCGTCACCTTCACGACGGCGATCCCGAACAGCTCCGACCCGTCGCGGTCGTGCACGGGAGTGCCGGCCGGCCAGGTCTATGACCCGAAGACCAACCCGAAGGGCGTGAAGTGCACGCTCCAGGACTACATGGTCAACGTGTTCGGCAAGCGCCGTGACGGCTTCGCCAACCGCGGCCTCGGCAACGTCGGGATCCAGTACGGGCTCGCGGGCCTGCGCAACGGGCTCATCACGCCTGCGCAGTTCGCCGACCTGAACGCCCACCTCGGCGGCCTCGACATCCAGGGCAACATCTCGAAGCAGCGGCTCGCGGGTGACCCCGACGGACTCAAGCGCGTCTACTCGACGGGCGCCGTCGACAGCGCCAACAACCTCGACAAAGTAGCGATCATCGACCTGCGTGGCCCCGACCCGGGCGCGTTCCACGACGTCTACCGCACCTATGCCCTGCGTGCCCGGTTGCTGCGCAACTTCGGCACCTCCGCCAACCAGGTCCTCTGGCGCGGGCAGGTCCCGCTGCTCGGCGACGCCGACTACGTCGACCAGGCGATCTTCGCCCTCGACAAGTGGCTGGACCGGGTCGACCGCGACCAGAGCGGCAGGCCGCTGGCGAAGAAGATCATCGCGGACAAGCCGAGCGACATCGGTGAGCGCTGCACCGACGGGACCGGCGTCTCCGTACCCGGCGAGGTCTGCGACGAGACGGTCGCGGCGTATGCCTCGCCCAGGATCGCCGCCGGTGGCCCGCTGGCCGACGACGTCATGCAGTGCCAGCTCAAGCCGCTGCGCCGCGACGACTACAACGTGACCTTCACCGACGCCCAGTGGGCGTCGCTCAAGACGGTCTTCGCCAAGGGCGTCTGCGACTACTCCAAGCCCGGGGTCGCGCAGCGGGGCGCGACGGCCTGGCTGACCTACCAGGACGCCCGCGGTCGGGTCATCTATGGCGGCACGCCCCTCGGTCCACCACCGGCGAGCACCCCGTTCCCCTGACCTTCCCTGCTGCTCTATGAGCAGCAGCGCCCCATCCTGAGCGTGGCCGGACCCGCCCACCTCGAACATGAGCAGGGAAGGGTGCTCGCTAGGTTGACCGGGTGGACCCCGACGAGCTGCTCGTGCTCGTCGAGGCACATCTCCTGCGCGTCCTCGGCCTCGACAGCGGGCGCGCGAGCGTCTCCTTTCTCGGCACCGAACCGATCGACGTCCTGCGGTTCGGCCCGGACCAGGACGGGCTGGTGCGGTACGCGACGCTCGGCATGTCCCGGCACCCGATGAGCGGCAGCTCGGAACTGCTCACCGAAGGCCCACGGGCCGAGCTCGTGCTCAGCGTCCGGGGCGCGCAGGACACCGTGCTCCGGCGGCTCGGGGCGGTGGCGGCCAGCCCTGCGGTCGAGGGGGTCGTGCTGACCGCCGGCGCGGGCCTCGACCTGGGGGAGCCGCTGTGGGACGGGAGTCGCTTCACGGCGGTGCTCGTCGGTGAGCCCGGCGGCCTGGTGCCCGATGCCGAGAACGTGACCTTCCTGCCGCTGTTGCCGATGACCCCCAACGAGGCGGCCTGGAAGCGGGTCCACGGTGCGACCGCGCTCGAGGAGCGCTGGCTGGCCCAGGGCTGCGACCTGCGCGACCCGTCGCGGCCCGAGGCCGACCTGGCGTGAACGACTTCGTCGACCGCCTGCTGCTGCAGGCCGAGCAGTGCCGGCTCATGGGCAGCCCGCTGACCGGGGCGCTGCTGGAGGGTGCGGCCGAGGACATGAGGGCGGGCGGCGTCGTCGCCGAGCTGATGGCTCCGTCGCTCGATCTCCCCACGGGTGCCGTGCCGTCGCTGCGCTTCGCCGGCGCCCTCCACCGGCTGGTGCTCGAGGGCGAGGCGCCCGAGCTCGCGCGGCACTACCCGAGCGTCGGTGGGACCGCGCCCGTCGAGCAGGTGTGGCCGGCCGCGGCGCGGGCCTGCCGGGGTCACCTGCCCGAGCTGCAGCAGCTGATGACCCACCCGGTGCAGACGAACGAGGTCGGGCGCTCGGCCGTGCTCTTCGGCGCGCTCGGGATGATCCCGGGGCCGGTGCGGCTGCTCGAGGTGGGGGCGTCGGCCGGCCTCAACCTCCGCTGCGACCAGTTCGCCTACACCACAGGCGATCTCGTCCTCGGGGACCCGGCGAGCGCCGTCGTCCTGGAGGAGCCCTGGGACAGCGAGCCTCCCGCGCGCCACGACGTCCGGGTGGTCGAGCGGCGCGGCTGCGACCCGAACCCTGTCGACCCGACGA
>JAWWOJ010000008.1:0-5601 GCA_033851885.1 Frankiales bacterium
CGTCGCGGCCGGTGTGCGCGGCCAGCATGTGCTCGAGGAGCTCCCGCATGCGCAGGATCTCCCGGGCCTGGATCTCGATGTCGGAGCTCTGACCCTCGCCACCGCCGGAGGGCTGGTGGATGAGCACGCGGGCGTGCTCGAGCGCCAGCCGCTTGCCCTTCGTACCCGCGGCGAGCAGCACTGCCGCAGCGCTGGCGGCCTGCCCCATGCAGATGGTCTGGATCTCGGGCTTGACGAACTGCATCGTGTCGTAGATCGCCGTCAGCGCGGTGAAGCTGCCACCGGGGCTGTTGATGTAGATCGAGATGTCGCGATCGGGGTCCTCGGACTCCAGGTGGAGCAGCTGGGCCATGACGACGTTGGCGACGCCGTCGTCGATCGGGGTGCCCAGGAAGATGATGCGCTCCTTGAGCAGGCGGCTGTAGATGTCGAAGCTGCGCTCCCCGCGGGAGGTCTGCTCGATGACGATCGGGATCGTGTAGTTGTAGGCATCCATGTCTGTGTCCTCCTAGGCCCGGGTACCGGCGCCGGACGGGACGTCGGAGGCGGCCCCCACGACGTGGTCGATGAAGCCGTAGTCCTTGGCTTCGTTCGCGGAGAACCAGCGGTCGCGGTCGGAGTCGGCCTCGATCTGGTCGACCGTCTGGCCGGTGTGGAAGGCGATGCGCTCGGCCATGGTCCGCTTCACGTACAGCATCTGCTCGGCCTGGATCGCGATGTCGGCCGCGGTGCCGCCGATCCCCCCGGACGGCTGGTGCATCATGATCCGCGCGTGCGGCGTGGCGTAGCGCTTGCCCTTCGCGCCGGAACAGAGCAGGAACTGCCCCATGCTGGCCGCGAGGCCCAGGCCGACGGTGGCGACGTCGTTGCTGACGAACTGCATCGTGTCGTAGATCGCCATGCCGGCGCTCACCGAGCCGCCAGGGCTGTTGATGTAGAGGAAGATGTCGCGATCGGGGTCCTCGGCGGCGAGCAGCAGCAGCTGCGCGCAGATCGCGTTGGCCATCGAGTCCTCGACGGCGGAGCCGAGGAAGATGATCCGCTCCTTGAGCAGGCGGTTGAACACCTGGTCGTCCAGGCCGCCCATGCCGCCGGGAGCGCGGTTGTGGATCGAGCCGGTCCCGAGGGTCTGCGGCACTAACTGGGGTACGACGAGCTCGCTCACGGCTGCGGCCTTCCTTCGGTGGTCTGTCGGTGACCCTAACCCCGCCATCGGCCGCGGGACTCCCCGTCGGGAGCTTCTTCGCCATAGGCGAAAGCGCAATGTCCTGGGGAACTGGCCCTGACGCAGGCTCAGACGGAAGGACGCAAGCTGTTAGTGGGCGTGCTCGTCGTCGAGGTAGTGGATCGAGCCGTCGTCGTGCACGTGGTAGGGCCGGCCGTCCTCGTCGGTCTCCACCTCGGCCTCGGGGCTGCCCATGTCGTCGCGGAGCTGCTCGAGGTCGACGGCGTTGCCGGACGCGTCGGTGATCGTCGCGGACTCCATGACGGTGGCGAGCGCCTTGCCGCGGCGTACCTCGGCGACCAGGCCCGCAACCGCGCCCTGCTGGACGAGGCGGTTGGCGTAGTCCTGCGGCGGCAGCCCGGCGCGGGCGGCGCGGCGGATCAGCTGGTCGTTGAGCTCCGCGTCCGAGATCTGGAGCTCCTCGGCGTCGGCGACCGCGTCCAGCACCAGCTGCTGCTTGACGGCGGTCTCGGCGCCCTCCTTGAGCTCCGCGTCCCACTCCTCGGCCGTCTTGCCGGCTTCCTCGAGGAAGGCCTCCTTCGTCTGGCCCGCCTGGGTGAGCTGCTCGTCGGTGGTCTGCGACCGCCAGCCCAGCTCGGCCTCGACGACCGACGCCGGCAGCGGCAGCTCCACGGCGGCGAGCAGCGCCTCGAGCACCTTGTCGCGGGCCTCGACGCCCTGCTCGAGGCGCTTCACGCGGTCGACGCGGGTGCGGATGTCCTCGCGGAGCTCGGCGATCGTGTCGAAGCCGGCGACCGACTGGGCCCACTCGTCGGTGGCCTCGGGCAGGACCCGCTCGTTGACGGAGCGGACGGTCACGGCGACGTCGGCGGTCTTGCCCGCGAGCTCACCGGCGACCAGGGCGGTCTGGAAGGCGCGGGCGTCGCCGGCGGACGCGCCGCGAATCGCCTCGTCGATGCCGTCGAGCAGCTCACCGGAGCCGACCTCGTACGAAAGTCCCTGCGCGGTCCCACCGGGTACGGGCTCGCCGTCGACCGTGGCCTCGAGGTCGAGCGACACGTAGTCGCCGTCGACGGCCTCCCGCTCGACCGGCGAGAGCGACGCGAAGCGGGACCGGAGCCCGTCGAGCTGCTCAGCGATGTCGCTGTCGGCGACCACGACGTCGTCCACCGTCACGGACAGCGAGTCGTACGCGGGCAACGCGAAGTCGGGGCGGATGTCGACCTCGGCCGTGAAGGCCAGCTTCACCGGGTCGTCGAGGGTCGTGACCTCGATCTCGGGGCGGTTGACCGGCGCGAGCTTGGAGGACTCGACGGCCTCGCCGTAGAGCCGCGGGATGGCCTCGTTGACCGCCTCCTCGAGCACGACCCCGCGACCGACGCGCTGGTCGAGGATGCGCGGCGGGACCTTGCCGGGGCGGAAGCCCTGCACCTTCACCTGCGCGCCGATGGTGCGGTAGGCCTTGTCCAGCTCGGGCTTGAGCTCGTCGAAGCCGGCCTCGACGGTGAGCTTGACCCTGGTGGGGCTCAGGGTCTCGACGGAGCTCTGCACAGCGGTGGTTCCCTTCAAGAACAGGTGATGTCGGGGCGGCGGGACTCGAACCCGCGGTCTCCTGCTCCCAAAGCAGGCGCGCTAGCCACTACGCTACGCCCCGCGCGCGTCAGCCCATGCTAGTGGGAGGGCGTGCACAAGCTCTGCGGCCGTAGCTCAATGGTAGAGCCCTAGTCTTCCAAACTAGCTACGCGGGTTCGATTCCCGTCGGCCGCTCCAGGACCACTTCCAGGTAGGGGCTCGCGATCAGCACGGTCCCGTCGCCCGCCTCGTCGTGGCGCGCGTAGAGCGCGAGCAGGTCGGCGGTATACCGCTCCTGGCCGGCCTCGTCGAGCACGGCGAAAGCGGCAGCCGTCGGGCCGAACCACAACCGGAAGTGCTCGAGCATGAACTCCGGCGACGGGTAGACGAAGTCGGTGGTCCGGGTCCGCACCGTCACCGGACCGAGGAGCTCGGCAAGGCCCTGAGCAGTCCCCCACCGCGTGGCCGGCTGCAGGCCGGGAGGCGGCGGGACGGCCGCGGCGCCGAGCGCGAACATCTCCCCGACGAAGCCCACGGGGGTCCAGTTGGCCATGCCGAGGCGGCCACCCGGCCGGAGCACCCGGAGCAGCTCCGAGGCCGTGCGCTCCTGGTCAGGCGCGAACATCGCGCCGAAGGTGCTCACCACGACGTCGAACGAGCCGTCTTCGTAGGGCAGGTCCTGCGCGTCCGCCACGGCGGTCTCGAGGGTCAGCCCCTCGGCCTCGGCCCGGATCCGGGCGCGCTCGAGCAGGTCCGGTACGAAGTCGCTCGCGACGGCGGACGCGAACCGACGGGCCGCCGCGAGCGCGGTGTTGCCGGCTCCGGCCGCGACATCGAGCACGCGCTCGCCCGCCCGGACGCGTAGCGAGCGGACGAGCCGCTCCCCGACGCCGATCTGCGCAACGCCGATCCTGTGGAAGTCCCCGGTCGCCCACATCCGCTGCTGCCGGGCAGTGACCTCGGCGAGGTCCACGCGAGGGACGCTCGCCGTCAGTGCTTGTGAGTGGCCGCGGACAGTCCCTCGACGGTGCGCGGCGCCGGGGTCTGGCCCTTCGACTTCTTGTTCTTGTCCTGGACGGGCTTTCGCGCCTCGCGGCCGGCCTTGTTCTTGTTGGACATGAGTGGTCCTCTCGTTGGGAGTCAGACGTCGGCGGTGCTCGACCAGCGCGCCCACGTCGCGGTACTGACGGTGAGCGTGCGAAGGCAGCTCGGACAGGTGGTCGTCGTGAGCGGTCGACCGGCCCACTGGGTGAAGGTCGAGAGCAGGACGGAGGCCCCGCAGTAGGGGCAGGGGACAGCGGCCGAGCCCCGCTCGGTGAGATCGATGACGAGGTTGTCGTCCACGGGCGTCCCTCTGCCGTCACGGCGGCGCGACGAGGGGGGTTCAAGATCTGGACGGACCAGGCGCGCCTGGAGGTCGAACGTAACACCTGAGTGCTGTTCTAGGGTCCTGCCGGTGTCCCCCACCGGCCACCTCTTCGACGTCATGGACGTGGCCGCGCAGCCGCGCGAGCTCGTCGCGCTCGGTGGGCGGCTCGACCCCGAGACGCTGCGGGCGGCGTACCGCAACGGCGTCTTCCCGTGGCCGGCCGGTCTCGAGGACGAACGCCGCCAGGACCGGTCCCTGCGCAGGCTCGCCCGCCGCGGCGAGGTGCCCCTCCTTCCCGGTACGCCGGAAGGCCCGCTGGTCCCGTGGGTGTCACCGCACCCGAGGGCGGTCGTGGCCACCCGCACGGTGCGGGTGCCCAGGTCGTTGCGGCAGCTGATCGGGCGTACCGGGTGGGAGACGACGCTGGATGCGGACTTCGAGCACGTGATCGCGGCGTGCGCCGACCGGGAGAGCACCTGGATCACGCCCGGGATGATCGCCGGCTACACCGCGCTGCACCGCGAGGGCGGGGCGCACTCCATCGAGGTGTGGCAGGGCCGGCGGCTGGTGGGCGGGCTGTACGGGGTGCTGAGCGGACGGGTGTTCAGCGGGGAGTCGATGTTCTTCGTCGAGAGCGGCGCGTCGAAGGCGGCCGTGGTCGACCTGTGCCGCCGGCTGGCCGAGGTCGACGTGCCGATCCTCGACACGCAGCAGGAGTCCGAGCATCTGCGGGTCATGGGTCAGGTGCTGGTGCACCGGACGGAGTACGTGACGGTGGCGCGGTCCTTGCAGGGTCCGTCGCCGGCGCTGCCGACGGAGCGACGGCTACTGGTGGGCTGACCGCCAGAGGAGGACGAGCCCGCGGTCGTCGGTGCTGTCGGCACTGACCCGGTTGACGAGCACCTCGGCACCGCCGGCGAACCCGCGGGTGACGAGGCGCTCGGCTTCACCGAGGAGCTTGTCGATGCCGACGTCGAGGTCGCGGCCGGGTACCTCGACCAGACCGTCGGTGTAGAGCAGCAGCGCGTCGCCGGGACGGATCGTGCCGGCGCAGGTCGAGTAGCTGCTGCCCGGCAGCAGGCCGAGTGCCGGCCCCTCTGCCTGCTGCACGCTCCAACGACCGCTCCCGGCGTCGAAGTGGGCGACGGGCGGGTGGCCCGCGGAGGCCACCTCGTAGCTGCCGGACTCGAGGTCGAGCACGAGGTGGACCGCGGTCGCGAAGCCCTCGGCCCAGTCCTGCCGCATGAGGTAGGAGTTGGCTGCCGCCAGGAAGTCCTTGGTGCCGAGCAGGCCGCCGAGGGCGCCACTGAGCAGCAGCGAGCGGGTGCCGGCCTCGACGCCCTTGCCGGAGACGTCGACCAGCACGATCTCGAGCCGGTCGCCTTCGAGGGCGGACACCACGAAGTCGCCGGCGAACGGCCCACCCCCGGCGGGCTTGATCACGGGCTCGGCGTGCCACTGGGGAGGCAGCGGA
>JAWWOJ010000041.1:0-3019 GCA_033851885.1 Frankiales bacterium
GACACGATTCCGGACGCGGACGGCACGGTGGTCGTCGTCCCCGGCGACTCCCCGCTGCTGACGGCGGAGACGCTGCACAAGCTGGTCGAGAGCCATGAGCTGCACTCGGCCGCGACGACGCTGCTCACGGCGGTGGTCGATGACCCGACGGGCTACGGCCGGGTGGTGCGCAGGGGTGGCAGCGTCACGAAGATCGTGGAGCACAAGGACGCCGACCCGGCGACCCGGCAGATCCACGAGGTGGGCACGAGCATCTACGCGTTCGCGGCCGGCCACCTCCGGGCAGCCCTGCAGCAGCTGACGACGGACAACGCGCAGGGCGAGCAGTACCTCACCGACGTCATCGCGCTGCACAAGGACGCCGGGCTGACGGTGACCGCGACGATCGCGGACGACGCCGACGAGACGCGCGGCGTCAACGACCGCGCGCAGCTGGCCGATCTCGCCCGGGTCCTCCGCGACCGGATCGTCCTGCAGCACCTGCGCAACGGCGTCGCGGTCCTCGACCCGCGGACGACCTGGATCGACGTCGACGTGCAGCTCTCAGCCGACGTCACGATCAAGCCCAACACCCAGCTCTACGGAAGTACGACGGTGGCGACCGGCGCGGTCGTCGGCCCCGATACGACGCTGACCGACACCCAGGTGCACGAGGGCGCGCAGATCCGGCGCAGCGAGGTGATCGGCGCGGTGATCGGCGCCGAGGCGAGCGTCGGCCCGTTCAGCTACGTCCGCCCCGGGACCGTGCTCGGCGCGCGCGGCAAGATCGGCGGCTTCGTCGAGACGAAGAACGCCCAGATCGGCGACGACACGAAGGTTCCGCACCTGTCCTACGTGGGTGATGCGACGATCGGCGAGCGCAGCAACATCGGCGCGGGCACGATCGTCGTGAACTACGACGGGCAGGCGAAGCACCGTACGACGGTGGGCGACGACGCCCGGGTCGGCAGCAACAACAGCCTGGTGGCGCCGGTCCAGGTCGGCGACCGGGCCTACACGGCGGCTGGCTCCGCCATCACCGAGGACGTCCCGGACGGCGCACTCGCCGTGGCCCGGGAGAGGCAGCGCATCATCGAGGGCTGGACCGCCAAGCGGCGTCCTGCCAAGGGGGAAGAGCCCGCATGACCGGCATCGAGATCGACAGCCGCAAGAACCTGATGCTGTTCACGGGCAGGGCCTATCCGGAGCTGGCCGAGGAGGTGGGCCGGGAGCTCGGCGTGGAGCCGGTCCCGACGTCGGCCTACGACTTCGCGAACGGCGAGATCTTCGTCCGCTTCGAGGAGTCCGTACGCGGTTGCGACGCCTTCGTCATGCAGAGCCACGCGGCACCCATCAACACGTGGGTCATGGAGCAGCTGCTCATGGTCGATGCGCTCAAGCGCGCCTCCGCCAAGCGCATCACCGTGGTGATGCCGTTCTACCCCTACGCCCGGCAGGACAAGAAGCACCGCGGTCGCGAGCCGATCAGCGCCCGCCTCATCGCCGACATGTTCAAGACCGCCGGCGCCGACCGGCTGATGAGCGTCGACCTGCACACCGCGCAGATCCAGGGCTTCTTCGACGGCCCGGTCGACCACCTGTTCGCGCTGCCGCTGCTGGCCGACCACGTGGCGCGCAAGTACGACAGCGCGAACATGACGATCGTGTCCCCGGACTCCGGTCGCGTGCGGGTGTCGGAGCGCTGGTCGGACCGGATGGGCGGCTGCCCGCTGGCGTTCATCCACAAGACGCGCGACCCGCTGGTCGCCAACCAGGTCGTCGCCAACCGCGTGGTCGGCGACGTCGAGGGCCGGGTCTGCGTGCTGGTCGACGACATGATCGACACCGCCGGCACCATCACCAAGGCTGCCGACGTGCTGTTCGACGCGGGGGCCGCCGACGTCATCGTCACCGCGACGCACGGCGTGCTGAGCGGTCCGGCCGTCGACCGGCTGAAGAACAGCAAGGTGACCGAGACCATCATCACGAACACGCTCCCCGTCCCGGAGGAGAACCGGTTCGACAAGCTCACGGTGCTGTCGATCGCCCCGCTCGTCGGACGCGCGATCAGCGAGGTGTTCGAGGACGGCTCGGTGACGAGCCTGTTCGACGGGGCTGCCTAGCCTCCCTCAGGGGCGCTTCCGCTAGACTTCTCTGCTGCGCCGTCCGCGCCCCACAGCTTGCAGTCGTTTCGAGGAGTTCCGCCGTGTCCGAGGTCCGCATCGTCGCCGAGGCCCGCACCGAGTTCGGCAAGGGTCCGGCCCGCCGCACCCGCCGTGCCGGCAAGGTCCCCGCCGTGCTCTACGGCCACGGCGACAAGCCCCGCCACTTCGCGCTGCCGGGCCACGAGCTCATGCTCGCGCTCAAGCACGACTCCAACGCGCTGCTCGCGCTGCAGACCGACGAGGGCGAGCAGCTGGCCCTGCCGAAGATCGTCGTGCGCGACCCCATCCGTCGCACGCTCGAGCACGTCGATCTGGTCGCCGTCCGCCGCGGTGAGAAGGTCACCGTCGACGTCCCGCTGACGCTCGTCGGCGACCCTGCGCCCGACGTGCTCGTCGACCAGCAGCGGGCCACTCTGTCCGTCGAGGCCGAGGCGACCCACCTGCCGACCGGCTTCGAGGTCAACATCCAGGGTCTCAAGGTCGGTGGCACGATCCACGCCTCCGACGTCAAGCTTCCCGCCGGCACCACGCTGGCCGTGTCCGGCGACGAGGTGCTCGTCCAGGGCCTGGGCGCCCCGACCGCCGAGGCCCTCGAGGCCGAGCTGGACGCCGCTGCTGCCGAGCTCGCTCCCGAGGCTTCCGACGACGAGACCGCGGCTGCGGAGGCCGAGGAGTCCGAGGCTGCTGCCGACGAGGCTGCTCCCGCCTCCGAGGAGTAAGCACCACGCATGGCGGACGACCTGTGGCTGGTCGTCGGCCTCGGCAACCCCGGCCCGTCGTATGCCGGCAACCGGCACAACGTCGGTTTCATGGTCCTCGACCTGCTCGCGGACCGGGTCGGTGCCCGTTTCAAGGCGCACAAGGGCCGCGCGGAC
>JAWWOJ010000044.1:0-2728 GCA_033851885.1 Frankiales bacterium
CGACGGACGGCCCTTCCTGGCCTACCGCTCCACGTCCTGGCTCATCGACGATGACGCTCACCGGGTGCGGCCGGCGGGGACAGAGACGGGCTTCTGGCGGGCGGGGGCAAGCCCACGTGACGTCGAGGTGCTGATCAGCCACCCGACGGGGATCGTCGAGATCTCGATCGGTGAGGTTGTGTTCCACAAGATCGAGCTGGTCACCGACGTGCTGGCCCGGACCCAGACGGCGAAGGAGGTCACGGCACTGAAACGGCTCTACGGGCTGGTCGACGGCGATCTCGCCTACGCGATCGACATGGCTGCCGTCGGTCAGCCGCTGCAGGCCCACCTGTCGGCGAAGCTGCAGCGGATCTCCTAGCCGGCACGGCAGGATGTGGCGTGTTCAAGCGCAACGTTCTTTCCGCCGATGAACTTTTGACCAAGTATGAGTGGCCCACGACCCGGCTGCACGATGGAGGGGCTGGCCATGCAGTTGGCTCTTGACGGCGTGGCGCAGCGGCTGCGTGAGCGCTTCCACCAGGCGGTGGAAGCGTTTCCTCGCGGCGGTCTGCTGCCGGAGCAGAACTGGAAGCGGCGGCACAACGCCCTGTCGCTCATCTTGCTGTGGCACGTGCCGGTGCTGGTCGCCTACGCGCTGGGCCGCGGGTCCTCGCTCCAGCACGCCGTCCTCGACGCGAGCATTCCTCTCGGGCTCGGCGTCCTGGCCTTCTGGAAGCGGCCCGGGCGGGGCGTTCGCTCGGTCATCGTCGCGACGGGACTCATCAGCTGCTCGATCGTGCTCGTGCACGTCTCAGGCGGCCTCATCGAGGCGCACTTCCACTTCTTCGTCGTGGTCGCCCTGCTCAGCCTCTATCAGGACTGGAAGCCCTTCCTGGTGGCCATCGGCCTCACCGTCGTCGAACACGGGGTCACCGGGGTCCTCGCCCCGCATGCCGTCTACAACCACCCGGACGCCTGGGCGCACCCCTGGAAGTGGGCCTTCATCCACGGCGGATTCGTGCTCGCCGCCAGTGCCGCGAGTCTCACGGCCTGGTCGATCAGCGAAGCAGACCATCGAGAGCGGCGACACGAGACCGCGCGCCAGCACGCCCAGCGCGAAGCCATGCTGAGCCACGAGGCCCGGCACGACGAGCTCACCGGCCTGCCGAACCGTCGGATGGTCAGTGACCGCCTCGAAGCCGCCGCCGCGCGCGCCGCGGAGGCCTCGACCATGATCGGCGTGCTGTTCATCGACCTCGACCACTTCAAGGCCGTCAACGACAGCTACGGGCACCTGATCGGCGATGCCGTGCTCAAGGTGACCGCCGACCGGCTGCGCGCGGCCATCCGCGGCAGCGACATGGCGGCGCGCCTCGGGGGCGACGAGTTCGTCATCGTGTGCGAGGACCTGCGCGACGAAGCAGCCCTCACGGCGGCCATTCAGCGGGTCGACCGTGCGCTGGGTGCGAGCATCCAGGTCGACGACGAGATCACGCTGGAGGTCGGTGCGACCATCGGCCACGTGCTGGCAACCGGTCACGATGCGTGGCAGGACCTCATCGAACGCGCCGACCTCGACATGTACCGCCTCAAGCACCTTCGCCGGTCCGGCAACGAGGGCAAGGTCGGCCTCCCGAAACCTCGCTAGCTGCCTCGCGGCTTGTGCACGAGGGCGAAGTCGTCGCGACCGGCGACAACCGCCAGGGCGCGAGCCGTCGAGACCTCCTCGCCGTCGACGCGCCACGTCCGGTTTTCGCAGCGCCCGCACGACAGCATCGTCAGGATCGTGGTCGTCGGGCCTTCCTTGATCGTCATCTGCAGCTCGAGCTGTCCGGGCCGACCGCATCGTCGGCACGTCACGTCCGTCATGAGGGTCTCCTCCTGCCCAAAGGGCACAACAGTGATGTAGCCAGAGCGTCACTGTCCTTAACGCCACAGTCACGACGATCCCGGAAGGGCAGGGAATGCTGAGCACGCGGCGAAACCTCACCGGGTGCCTGATCGCTTCCACGACGACTGCTCCTGCGGTGAGCCGGGATCGCACGCCCTCGCGCAGCTGTGGCGTGAGCAGCGCGGCGGGGCGCTGACGCCCGCGCGCGCTCGGGAGATCATCGAGGTCGCACGCGCGGACGACGTTCCGTGGAACCTCATCGCGGAGGCGCTGGGGCTCCCCGTCGGGCAGGTGCTCGAGCAGTACAGCTGAGCGATTTTCCGGCGCGGGAGGGCGCGACGGAGCAGACTGGCGGCAGATCACTTGCCTGAGGATGCGGGGGCGCATGGCTGATCCGAACGACCTGATGCTGCGCCGCTACACCGCCCTCGTCGGTGCGAGTGTCGACTTCATCGCCATCCTGGGGGCGGAGTCCGGCCGCGTCGACTACCTGAACTCCGCGGGTCGGCACATGCTCGGCGTCGCCGAGGATGCGGACCTGAGCGGCTACGCGCTGAGTGACTTCTTTGCGGCCGCCGCCGTCGAGGCACTGACGGCTGCGGGCGACGCGATGTGGACAGGAGAAGCCGAGCTGCAGGGATCCGACGGTCCCATCCCGGTCGTCCTCACCACCTTCGTGCTCCGCGAGGAGCTGACGGGGGAATCGCTGGGGCGGGTGCTCATCCAGACCGACATGCGGGGACGCAGAGTCGTCAACGCCGAGGTGGCCACGGTGCGTCAGGAGCTGGCCCACAGCCAGGAGCGTCAGCGGGCGCTGCTGCTGCACATGGCCGACGTGCTGGTCGTGCTCGATGC
>JAWWOJ010000048.1:0-2646 GCA_033851885.1 Frankiales bacterium
CAGCGGGTCGTTGCCGTCGAAGAAGGCGTTCTGGTCGCCCTCGAACAGCGACAGATGCGTGTGCATCGCCGATCCGGGCTGGTCGCTGAACGGCTTGGGCATGAAGGTCGCGTACACGCCCTGCGTCAGCGCGACCTCCTTGATGACGTGCCGCGTCGTCAGGATGTTGTCGGCCGTCGACAGCGCGTCGGCGTAGCGCAGGTCGATCTCCTGCTGGCCCGGCGCGACCTCGTGGTGGCTGAACTCCACCGAGATCCCGAGCCGCTCCAGCATCGTGATGGTCGTACGGCGGAAGTCGTGGCTCACATCGTGCGGCGTCAGGTCGAAGTAGCCACCCATGTCCACCGGGACGGGCGGCTGCTCGGCGCCCTTCAGCAGGAAGAACTCGATCTCGGGGTGCGTGTAGAAGGTGAAGCCGGCGTCCTTGGCCTTGGCCAGCGCCCGGCGGAGCACGTGCCGGGGGTCCGCCCAGCTCGGCTGGCCGTCCGGCATCGTGATGTCGCAGAACATCCGGGCGGTGCCGGGGTTCTCACCGCGCCACGGCAGCACCTGGAACGTCGCCGGGTCGGGCTTGGCGAGCATGTCGCTCTCCTGGACGCGGGCGAAGCCCTCGATCGCCGACCCGTCGAAGCCGATGCCCTCGGCGAACGCGCCCTCGAGCTCGGCCGGCGCGATCGCGACGGACTTCAGTGTGCCGAGCACATCTGTGAACCAGAGCCGGACAAAACGGATGTCCCGCTCCTCGAGCGTGCGGAGCACGAACTCCTGCTGCTTCTCCATGGCTCCATCCTGTCAGGTGACGCCTGCGACGGGTTCCGACATATGCATGACCGGAGTGCTCACGGACGGCATGATGCGTGGCATGGCTTCGCGAGTGGGGATCGACCTGACGTCGGTCACCGGGGTGCGCGAGGCGGTGGCCGCCCACGGCGATCGCTACCTCGAGCGCGTCTACACCCCGCGCGAGCTGCTGGACTGCGGCGGTGACCCAGCCCGCCTGGCGGGGCGCTTCGCGGCCAAGGAGGCCGCGATCAAGGTGCTCAGACCTCGCCGGGACACCGCACTGCCGTGGAGCGACATCGAGGTGCTGCGCCAGGACGGGGGCCACGTCGAGCTTCGGCTCGCAGGTTCAGCCGCCCTCCGCGCGGAGCATGAAGGCCTGGCGGCGTTCTCGGTGAGCCTGAGCCACGAGGGGGACACCGCCTGTGCGGTGGTACTGGCTGAAGGAAAGGGCTGAAAGAGCCGATGACTGCACCTATGAACGACATCATCCTGTCCGTGCTCTCCGAGCACGGACGTCTCCCCGTCTCGCCCGCGTCCCTCGGCGAGAGCGACGATCTCTACGCCGCGGGCATGACCTCGCACGCCAGCATCAGCGTGATGCTCGGGCTCGAGGACGCCTTCGACGTCGAGTTCCCGGACCGCATGCTGACGCGTGAGGTGTTCTCGAGCATCGCCAGCATCCGGGCTGCCCTGAACGAGCTCGCCACCGCCGCATGAGCGACTTCCTCGCGGGGGTCGTCGCCGCCGCGACGGTGGCCGCCGAGCACGTCGACGACGTCGACCGCCACGCCCGCTTCCCGCAGGAGGGCCTCGACGCCCTCAAGGACGGCAGGGCGCTGTCCGCGCTCGCCGACGGCGTGCCCTTCGCCGAGGTGGCCGAGGCCTGCCGCGTGCTGGGCCGGGCCTGCTCCGCGACGGGCATGGTCTTCGCCATGCACCAGATCGAGGTCGCCTGCCTGCTGTCCACGGACGACTGGCCGTGGGCGAAGGGCTACCTCGCCGAGCTCTCCCGCGAGCAGCGGCTGATCGGCTCGGTGACATCCGAGATCGGCACCGGCGGCGACATGGGCCGCTCGATCTCCTCGGTGGAGCCCCAGCCGGACGGCACCTGCACGCTGGTCAAGCAGGCCCCGACCGTCTCCTACGGCGAGTATGCCGACGACTTCCTGACGACCACCCGCCGCGCACCCGACGCCGACGGCGGCGACCAGGTGGCGGTCATGCACCTGCGCGACCAGACGACCATGCAGAAGAACGGCACGTGGGACCCGCTCGGCATGCGTGGCACCTGCTCCCCCGGTTTCGTCGTCAGCGCGACGTTCGCCCCCGAGCAGGTCCACCCGACGCCCTACGTCACGCTCGGCGCAGAGACGATGGTCCCGGTCTCGCACCTGCTCTGGAGCCACCTCTGGGTCGGTATCGCCGTCGAGGCCTTCGAACGCGCCAAGAAGTCGGTGAAGGCCGCCGGACCCAACGCCAACAGCGTCAAGGCGCAGCGGCTCTCGGAGCTGCACAACCAGCTGTCCGGCACCCGTGCGCAGCTCGCCGAGGCGATGGAGCGGTGGCAGCGGGAGTACGCCGAGCCCGGCCGCCCCGCCCTGCAGACGATGAGCGCGACGCTGCGCCACAACGTCCTCAAGACCTCCGTCTCCCGGTCGGTCGCCTCGATCTGCCAGGGAGCGCTGGAGATCACCGGCATCGCGGGCTTCCGCAACGACTCGCCGCTCGCCATCGGGCGGCTGCTGCGCGACTCGCTGTCGGCGTCGCTGATGGTGAGCAACGACCGGCTGCACGAGACGAACGCCTCGCTCCTCATGGTCGTCAAGGAGGGCTGATGGCTTCGGCCATGGACGTCCCGCAGGC
>JAWWOJ010000053.1:0-6339 GCA_033851885.1 Frankiales bacterium
GTGCTGCCCCTGGCGGGCGCGATCGTCGACGACGGGCTGTTCGAGACCGACGAGGAGCAGAAGCTCCGCAACGAGTCACGCAAGATCCTCGGCATCCCCGACCTGCGCGTCACCGGCACCTGCGTGCGTGTCCCCGTCTTCACCGGCCACTCGCTGTCGCTGTCGGTCGAATTCGCGCGCGACATCACTGTCGCGCGTGCGCTCGAGGTGCTGGGGAACGCCCCTGGTGTGGTCGTCACCGAGGTGCCGACGCCGCTGCAGGCCGCCGGCCAGGACCCCGCGTTCGTCGGGCGGGTCCGCCAGGACGGCAGCAACGGACTGACGCTGTTCGTCAGCAACGACAACCTCCGCAAGGGCGCGGCCCTCAACGCCGTGCAGATCGCCGAGCTGCTGGTGTGACGTCGCCTGGGGACGACGACCCGACACGGGCGGTGCCTTCTGTCGCCGTGATCGGCGGCCGCTACCGCCTCGACGTGCTCGTCGGACGCGGGGGCACAGCGGAGGTCTGGGCGGCCACCGACACCTCGCTGGACCGGACCGTCGCCCTGAAGCTGGTCACCGTCGCCCACGACGAGTCCGCGGCCCGCGCCGCCGACGAGGCGCGCACCCTCGCGCAGCTGTCCCACCCCAACCTCGTGCAGGTCTTCGACGCGGGCACAGACGGCGCCGGCCGCCCGTGGGTCGTCATGGAGTACGTCGACGGCGACACCCTCGGCGACGCCATGCGCAAGGGACCGCTGCCGATCGCCAAGGTCACCGAGATCGGGATCGCCGTCGCCGATGCCCTGGCGCACGTGCACGCGACCGGTCTCGTCCACCGCGACGTGAAGCCGGGCAACGTGCTGCTGGGCCGCGTCCCGAAGCTCACCGACTTCGGCAT
The DNA here is from genome assembly GCA_033851885.1 of Frankiales bacterium. Classification (GTDB taxonomy): domain Bacteria; phylum Actinomycetota; class Actinomycetes; order Mycobacteriales; family SCTD01; genus RYN-111. Next base: position 881 of record JAWWOJ010000053.1, read on the forward strand.
CGCACGACTCGTCGACGCCGCGAAGGTGACGACCACCGGCCTCATGGTGGGCACCGCGGCCTACCTGGCGCCGGAGCAGGTGGCCGGCGAACCCATCGGACCCGCGGCCGACGTGTACGCCCTCGGCCTGCTGCTGCTGGAGGTGCTCACCGGCACCCGCGAGTACGAAGGCCCGCCGGTCGAGGCCGCCATGGCGAGACTGAGCCGCCCGCCCGCGATCCCGGCGACGCTCCCCACGGGTTGGGCGGCGCTGCTGACGGCGATGACGGCTCGCGAGGCTGCCCAGCGACCCACGGCGTCGCAGGTCGCGGCCGCCCTGCGCAACCTCCAGGCCGGTACGTCCATGACGACCGTCCTGCCCGCAGCGGCCGCGCCGGTGGGAGACCGCACGACCGTCATGCCGCGCACCGCCGCCGTACCCACACCCGTCGCGGTCCGCTCTTCCTCGCGGCGCGGCTGGTGGGTCGTCGTGGCACTGGCCGTCGTGCTTGCCGGGGTCGGCGGCGGCATCGTCGCCTCGCAGCAGAACAAACCTGCGCCGCACCAGATCCCGACCGTCAACGACAGCACCCCCGACAACATCAAGACGCCCCTGAAGAACCTCGTGGGCCAGGTGAACTCGCTGTGAGGCGCGTGGCGCCGCTGGCCGTCGCGGCACTGCTCGCGGCCTCCTGCAGCAGCGGACAGCTCTCGCTGAAGGACCAACTCAAGGACGACACGGCCTCGCTCGTCGACGCGGTCAACCTGCAGGACGTCACCGGCGTGCACTCGGCAGCCGGAGCAATCACGACGGACGTGCGCAACCTGCTGTCCGCCAACCAGATCACCTCGGTGCGCGCGCAGCGGATCCTGGCCTACCTGGCCCAGGTGGAGACCAACGCGGACGGGCTCACCACGCCGTCACCGACCCCGACCCAGACCCCGTCGCCGACGCCTAGCCCGACCCCCTCGCCCACTCCGAGCCCGACACCGTCTCCCACGCCGTCGCCGACGCCGAGCCCGACGCCCTCGCCGACCCCACCGCCTGTCACCGTGTCGACCAGCAGCCTTCCGACGCTGGGCCCAGGGCTGGGCGAGGCGTCCTAGGGCACTGTCAGCCCGAGGTGCCTGGCAAGGAAGTCGAGCTCTGCCCGCATCTGACGGATCCGCTCCTCGACCACAAGGGAGCCGTGACCGGCGTCGAACCGGTAGACCTCGACCTCCTTGCCCAGAACCGTCGCCGCCTCGATCCAGTTGTCGATCTGCCGGATCGGGCAGCGCGGGTCGTTGGCCCCGGCGAGGATCAGCACGGGGACCTGCAGCTGGTCGACGTAGGTGAGGGGCGAGCACCGCTCGTAGAGCTCCGGCAGGTCCGAGGGGGAGCCGCCGAACAGCGACCTGTCGAACGCCCGCAGCGGTTCCATCTCGTCCTCGTAGGCGGCGACGTAGTCGGCTACGGGTACGGCGGCGGAGCCGAGGTCCCACAGCTCGGGCTGCGTGCCGAGCCCCAACAGCGTGAGGTAGCCGCCCCAGGACCCGCCTGCGAGCACGGCCTTGGAGGTGAGGCCGGACGACACCGCCCAGTCCCGGACCGCGGCGATGTCCTCGAGCTCGGTCAGGCCCGGCCGCCCCTCGATCGCGTCGCGCCAGGCCGCGCCGTAGCCGGTCGACCCGCGGTAGTTCACGTGTACGACTGCGCAGCCGAGGTCGACGAATGCGGCCCGATCCGCGGCGAAGGCATCGCTGTCGTGGTGCTGCGGGCCGCCGTGGACGAGGAACACCGTCGGGAAGGGCCCGTCGCCGGCGGGCGTCGCGACCAGCGCGTGGATCGGACCGCCCGGCCCGTCGACGTAGCCGTCGGTCACCGGCACCGACGGCGGGGCCAGCGGTCCTGGCGCCTCGAGGACAGTGGCGCCGGTGGTCGAGCGGATGACGGCGGGGGAGGCCGACGACGACCACCGGTACTCGACCGAGCCGTCGGGGCGGGGGGTGCAGTCGACGATCGAGCCCTCGGACGGGCCGAGGTCCTCGACGGCCCCGTCGAAGCCGACCTGGTGCAGGGTCGCGCGGCCGCGGGCCTCGGAGAGCACGAGCAGCGCGGAGCCGTCGACGACGTACTCGGCGGTGAGGTCGCCGGGCAAGTCGACATGCAGCCGGTCGACGTCGCCGGACTCGAGGTGCCAGAGCAGCGGCGCAGGGCGGCCGTCCTTCTCGTGCAGGGCCAGCACGGTCGAGCCGTCGGGGGAGAACTCGATGCCGTGCAGCCCGAGCCCTGCGCCGTCCCACAGGTCACCGATCACCGCGCCGTCGACGGTGAGGACCCGCAGCGCGCGGTGCCGGGAGTCGCCGTGCTCGGAGTGCTCGATCAGCACGAGCCGGTCGTCCCTTGACAGCGCGGCCACGTCGGCGTCGTCCTTCGAGGCGTAGAGCACCGAGGTGCCGGTCGGCCGGACGACGTAGATGGTCGAGCCGTCGTCCGTCGAGACCCCGACGACCGACAGCGTGCGACCGACTTCGCAGCCCGCGCCGTAGCCCGCGTGCACGCCAGGCGCGGCCTCCACCGCCGCGCCGCCGTCGAACGGCTGCTTGTGCCAGGTCCCGAACTCGTCGCCGTCGGAGTCGTCGAACCACCAGACCCAAGCGCCGTCGGGGGACAGCTGGCCGTCGGTCGTGCCGTTGTCACGGGAGGTCGCCTGAGCGGTCGCGCCCGTCGTCCGGTCCCAGGTGTAGAGCTCGAAGGTGCCGGTCGCGTTGCTGGCGTAGAGGCTCTTGTCGGGGGCGTCGTCCGCCCAGTCCGGCAGCGAGACGCGGGGCGCGCGGAACCGGTCCTCCCAGTCGCTCACAGCACCGTCCAGGAGAGCGAGCCACCCTCGTCCTCGTAGGACATCTCGTCCAGGAAAGCCCTGGGGTTCAAGGCTTCCGCGGTCGCCAAGGCACCAGAGCCCTCGACCTGCTGCGACGCCGCGACCAGAAAGCGCGCCGTGATCCCGTAGGCGTCCCGCACCTTCACCTGGACGCGCACCTCCTCGGTACCGGCGCGCGCGACCGACCAGGTCGTCGACACCGTCTGGCCGCGTGCCTGTTCGGTCGGACCCTCGGGCATCTTCTCGACCCAGCGCTCCAGGAGCGGCTTCGTCAGCCGAAGCAGGGGGGACGCGTAGGGCGACAAGGGGCCGGCGACCTGAGCCACCCTGGCGGCCCACGCCGGCGCGGCGATGCCGGTGCGCACGACGGCCTGCGGCTGATGCAGCGGCACTGTCAGCTCCTCGCCCCACGGCACTCGGACGGCGTGCACGACTCCAGGGATCTCGAGTCGCCCGAGTCGTGGGCGCATCGAGGTGATCGCACCGAGACCGCTCCGCGCCGTACCCCGGGTCGCTCCGCCGCCGCTCATGCCGTACACGACGTCGACCTCCTCGGGGCGCCGACCGAGCTCCTCGGCGGCGACCGCGACCCCGAGGTCTCCCGGGATGTAGTCGAAGCCGCACGCGGGGACGAGCGCCGTGCCGGTGTCGCGGTAGCGCCGGTACACCTCGGCCATGAAGGCGGGCTCGCCGGTCGAGTCGACGTACGGAGTACCCGTGCGCACCGCCGCTTCGACGGCGGGCCAGCCGTGCAGGGCGAAGGGCCCGACGCAGGTGATGAGCACCTCCGCTCCGTCGAGGAAGCGGTCCAGCGACGACGGGTCGGCGAGGTCGACCACGTGCCGCTCGCCGGTGGATGGCACGTCGGCCAGCCGGCGCTTCGAGCGGCCGCCGACGCGGTGCGGGATGCCCTTGCGCTCGAGCTCGGCGGCCGTGAGCCGCCCCGTGTAGCCGGTGGCGCCCAGCAGGGCGACGATGCGGGTCATGAGCGGAGCCTATTCGGGCTTGGGTGGCACCTTTGCGATGCCGATAGGGAGACGGTGAACCCGCTGGAAGAGCTCGCTGCCGCTGCCTATGAGGACGTGGCGATCACCGAGGTGATCCGTCCCGCCGCCATCCTGCCCGAGTCGGCCGCCCGAGTAGTCCTCGTCGAGCTCGCGCTGCGCGACGTGCGCAACGACGGGCAGTGGTGGAGCAGCCCGACCATGTGGCGCCGTTACGACCGCCCCTGGGACGAGCTCGACGCACCGGGCACGTCGGAGCTGATCGGCAGCCTGCAGGTCACGTACGGCACGCCCACGAAGTACGCGATCACCGTCTACCGGGCCACCGTGACCCCCTTCGGTGCCCAGCACGGCTGGACCGTGGAGGACCTCTGCGACGAGGCGCTCGGCTTCGGCGGCTACACCCTCGCCGACTGCCCCCGCGCCGACCTCACCCCGCCGCCCAAGCCCTTTCACATGGACTAGGGGCACGCGCTCCAGAGACCGGCGTGCTCCCGGCGAGCTGCCGCGAAAGCGACGTCGAGCTCAGCGGCCAGCGAGGGGTTCTCGTGCCGGAACGACGTGAGGTACCTGGCGTCGGCGTACCCGTGCCGGGCCAGGAACACGTTGAGGTTCGTGCCGTCGGCGAGGTAGACCACCGCGACGCTGCGACCGTAGCTGTCGGTCGCGTAGACGTCGGCCCGGAAACCCTTGCGCACCAGGCGTTTGCGCTCTGCGCTGGCGGTCTGCCCGTAGCACTCGCTGAGCTCGGGCGTGTTCACGAGGCCCAGCCGGTACTCCCGACCGGACGTGTCCTTCCAGGAGTCGCCGTCACCGTGGGCGGCGGCGTGCAGGAGTCCCGTACCCTGGACCGACGTGTGGAGCGATACCGACCCGGCCGAGCACCCGGCGAGGAGGAGCAGGGCGAGCAGCAGCGAGCGCGTCACGCCTTCTTGCGCGGGATCTTGACCACGCCCTTGTCGAGGTCGACGCCCGGCGGGTCGGCCTCGCTGTCCTGCTGGTAGGCCGTGTTGGCCATCCGGCGCTGCTCGTCGGCGACATGCTTCACACCCGGCGAGAAGACGGTCATGAGCTCACCCAGGGCACCGGTCGCGCCGCCCTTGGGCTGCGCCTGGAGCTTCTTCCAGCGCTTGTCGCGCCGGGCCTGCTCCTGCTCGTCGGTCACCCCACGAGCGTAGGCGCCGGTGCCGACGCGCGGGCGGCTTCGCGTGCGCTGAGCCAGGCACTGCGACCAGCGGCCCGAGCAGCACCTGCTGAGGGCCGCCGTCTCGCTCGAGCAGCACCCCAGTCACGACCAGTCCGGCCAGGAACAGCGGTACGGCGAGCAGCCGCGCTGGGCGACGACGACGAGGGCCACGGCGACGCCGCGCAGGCCGGTGAGGGCGCGGATGCGCCCCGGCAGGGGACGGGTCACGGCTCGCCCCTTCTCCCGACAGCCAGCGCCGGATTTGGTCGGGGTGACAGTGTTCTGGCTCAGGACATCGCAATGGGGTGTCTCGCGACATCGGAATGGTGTGTCGCAGGTCATCGGCATAGCTGGCTCGGCCAACGTGCGGCATGTCGAAACGTCGTCTCGTCGTCACCGCCGTCCTGACCGGCCAGTCCCAGTCCG
>JAWWOJ010000143.1:0-10412 GCA_033851885.1 Frankiales bacterium
AGACCGTCATCATCCAGGAGATGATCTACCGCGTCGCCAAGGAGTTCTCCGGCGTCTCGGTGTTCGCCGGCGTCGGCGAGCGCACCCGCGAGGGCAACGACCTGTTCGGTGAGATGACCGAGTCCGGCGTCATCAACGACACCGCACTCGTCTTCGGCCAGATGGACGAGCCGCCGGGCACTCGCCTGCGGGTCGCGCTGTCGGCCCTCACGATGGCGGAGTACTTCCGCGACGTGCAGAAGCAGGACGTGCTGCTGTTCATCGACAACATCTTCCGCTTCACGCAGGCCGGCTCCGAGGTGTCGACCCTGCTCGGCCGCATGCCGAGCGCCGTCGGCTACCAGCCGACCCTGGCCGACGAGATGGGTGTCCTCCAGGAGCGCATCACGTCGACGCGTGGTCACTCGATCACCTCGCTGCAGGCGATCTACGTGCCCGCCGACGACATCACCGACCCCGCGCCGCACACCGCGTTCACGCACCTCGACGCGACCACCAACCTCAACCGTGCGATCTCCGAGCTCGGCATCTATCCCGCTGTCGACCCGCTCGACTCGACCTCGCGCATCCTGGACCCGACCTACGTCGGCCAGGAGCACTACGACACCGCGCGCGAGGTGCAGCGGATGCTCCAGAAGTACAAGGAGCTCCAGGACATCATCGCGATCCTCGGCATCGACGAGCTGTCGGAGGAGGACAAGGTCCTCGTCAACCGGGCCCGTCGCATCCAGCGGTTCCTGTCGCAGCCGTTCTTCGTCGCCGAGCAGTTCACCGGCCAGCCCGGCAAGTTCGTCCCGCTCGACGAGACGATCGACTCCTTCAAGCGGCTCACCCAGGGCGACTACGACCACATCCCGGAGCAGGCGTTCTTCCTCTGCGGCGGTCTCGAGGACGTCGAGGCCAACGCCAAGAAGCTCGCCAGCTAGTCGCGGGGCCGCCGTCGGGTTGGAGGGGGTATGGACCAGAGGCATCCGTGGGTCGGCGTGGACGAGGGCACGGTGGCCGTGCGGACGCTGCGAGAGCCGGTGGCCGTGGAGCCGCCGCGGCAGGGTGAGGACCCAGCGGACTGCAACGCGTGCGGCCGCAAACCTGACGAGTTCGAGGTCTACCGCGACGAGTTGTGGCGGGTCCATGTCCTGAGCGACACCGCGTTCCCCGGCACCTGCATGCTGATGCCGCTGCGGCATGCGGACGGCGTGCCCGGCCTGGACGATCGCGAGCTGGCGACCTACGGACCGATGGTCGCGCGCATCACGGTCGCGGTGGGCCAGGTGGTCGGGTTCCGCGGCGCTCAGACGGCGCGCGTGCACAGCCACCTCTGGAACGACGGCGGCGCTCACCTGCACCAGTGGTTCTTCCCGCGGCCCTACGGCTACGCCGACCTGCTCGGCTCGACCCTCGTCGAGTGGCTGGACACCTTGCCGAGCGCGACCGAGCACGAGGTCCTGGCGGCAGCCGCCGTGATCAGCGCGGAGCTGAACCGGTAGGATTCCCGGACCGCCAACAACTGCACGCTGGAGGATTCCCGTGGCTCTGCACGTCGAGCTCGTCTCGGTCGAGCGCGAGGTCTGGAGCGGTGAGGCCACGATGGTCTCGGCCCGCACCACCGAGGGCGAGATCGGCATCCTGCCGGGCCACACTCCGCTGCTCGGCCAGCTGGCGGAGGGCCACGAGGTCCGGATCTCGCAGGAGGGCGGCAGCGACCTCGCCGTCACCGTGAGCGGCGGTTTCCTGTCGGTCACCGACGAGGGCGTCACGATCCTCGCCGAGTCGGCCAGCCTCCCGGGCGAAGCCGACTCGGCCTAGCGGCGCGCCCTCCACGGCCCCAGCCCGTGCTGACCTTGGACCTGCTCCTCGCAGCGGTCCTCGTCGTCGTCCTTCCGTTCCTCGCGGTGTCTGGGCGGCGCCGACTGCTCGCCCGCGAAGGCGGCGCGATCGAGCTGTCGCTGCGGCTCAAGGACCGCCGCCACGGCGGCGGCTGGGTGCTCGGGGTCGGCCGCTACGCCGGCGACGACCTGCAGTGGTTTCGGGTGTTCAGCCTCAGCCCCCGGCCCCGCCGCACGCTGTCGCGGCGTGACCTTCAGGTGCGCACCCGCCGCCAGCCGAAGGGGGCGGAGGCGCTGGCGCTGCTCAAGGGCGTGGAGGTGATCGAGCTGGTGTCCTCGGCAGGCCCCGTCGACATCGCGCTGGACTCCTCAGCCCTCACGGGTTTTCTGGCCTGGCTCGAGGCACGCCCTCCTGGAGCCACGCTGCCGGGCTGACGTCATCGCTCAGCGGAGCGGACCGGCCGACAGCACCGCGCGGACCTCGGACTCGGTGATGCCGAACGGCGAGAAGCCGCGCATCCACCAGGTCGCCCCGGCGGCGGCGTACGGCCGCGGGTCGGTGTCGTCCTGCGCCCCGACCGCCACGTCGTAGGGCCGGTCCACCGGACGATCGAGCGCGGCCAGCGTCTCGGCGAGCTTGTCCGGGTGGTCGATCTCGATCGGGAAGACGCCGTCGAAGCGGGCGGCGCGCGCCAGTGGCCTGGGGCGGCCATAGCGGACGCCTACCCAGATGGGCAGCCGCGCCTGCACGGGAGTGGGTCGCACGAACAGACCGTCGGCGACATAGTGCTCGCCCCGGTGGGTCAGCGGCGCACCGGTCCAGGCCTGCCGGAGGACGTCGAGGCCCTCGTCAAGCATCGCCCCGCGCACCCGGTCGTCGGTCTGCTCGCCGGAGTGGGTGAGCTCACCGCTGTTGTCGCCCCCGATGCCGACGCCCAGCACGACTCGACCGCCAGTGAGCCGGTCCAGCGAGACGACCTCCCGGGCCAGCTTGAGCGGACGCCGGCGCGGGACCGGGGTGATCATGGGGCCCATCGTGAGGGTCGACGTCGTCATGGCCATCGCGGCGAGCGTCACCCACGGGTCGGCGATCCCGACGACCGGCGCGCGGTAGTCGATGTGGTCCCACACGAAGACACCGTCCCAGCCGGCCTCCTCCGCGTCCGCAGCGAGCCGCGCGACGAGTCGAGGTTCCGCCAGCTCGTCGAAGATCGGGAGGAACAGGCCGTGTCTCACCGCTCCCCGCCGGGCTTCCAGAGGACGTCGCCCTCCGGGTTGGCCGTGCGGGACAGGATGAACAGCAGGTCCGAGAGCCGGTTCAGGTAGAGCGCCGTCTCCTTGTTGGTGCGCTCCGCGTCGACCTCGATCAGCGCCCAGACCGCCCGCTCGGCACGACGGACGACGGTGCGGGCGACGTGCAGCAGTGCCGCTCCCGGCGTACCGCCCGGGAGGATGAAGCTGGACAGCTTCTCGAGCTGACCGTTGTAGTGGTCGCAGTCCTGCTCGAGACGGGCGGTGTAGGCAGGCAGGACGCGCAGCGGTTCATAGCCGAGATCCACGTCCACGACCGGTGTCGACAGGTCGGCGCCGACATCGAACAGCTCGTTCTGCACCCGACGCAGCAGCGTCCAGACGTCCTCCGGCAGCTGCCCCATCGCGAGGGCCACGCCCAGCGCGCTGTTGGCCTCGTCGACGTCGGCGTAGGCCGCGAGCCGGGGATCGGTCTTGCTGACCCGGCTCAGGTCGCCCAGCGCCGTCGTCCCGCCGTCACCGGTCTTGGTGTAGATGCGCGTGAGGTGGACGTTCATGCGGCCGAGCCTACGGCTGACCCCACCTCCCTTCTCTCATGCGCGTCAGCGGCGGCCGGCGCGGTCCCCGTCACGCTCGGGCTCCTCGGGATTCGGCCGCCGGGTGTGCACAGGAGAAGGGCGTCGCGGTCAGCCGCAGTCCTTGGCGCCGCAGGTGAGCTTGGCGATGCCCTCGGTGAGGATCACGGAGTCGTCACCCCGGTGCACCTGCACCCGGTCTGCGGTCGCCTTCGGGTCGCGGTCGAGGACGGCGACCGGGTTGAGGTCGCTGCGCCCGTTCGCCACATCGGTGAACGGACTGGTGCCGTCGGGGGAGTACCCGATCCGGCCGGCTCCGGGTCGCGGCAGCAGCACCAGCAGGTCACTGCCCACAAGGTGCCGCGTGGCCAGCAGCGTCCCGAGCAACCACGGGTCGCGCGGCGTTACGGGCCCGAGGAAGAACGTGCCGTCGCTGAGCAAGGCGACCGTGTGCGCAGGCTCACCGCTGGTCCAGGCCTGTCCGATCGTGAAGCTCACACCCAGGTGGCTCCCGTCGTACAACGACCGGTACTGCCCGCCACCGGAGAGCCCGGTCGCCTGCTCGTAGGCATGGACGACGGCAGCGGTGGAGAGCACCTGCCGGTACCCGCGGTGGACCCAGGTGTCGAGCACGTTCACGGGAGTGGTGGTGTCCACGGGCGTCCAGTCGGGTGCCGGCCGCACGACGACCGAACCGTCTGCCTCGGTGACACGGATCGTGTCGTTCGGGTCCTCGGCCTCGATCGGGACCAGCCCGATGCCCTTCGGCGCCTGCCCGACGTCGCTGATCTGCTGGTACGACGACCCGTCCGCGGCGTACTCGACGACGGCATCCGGCGCCGCGACCACGATGAGCGTTCCCTTGTCCCCGCCGACCGCGAAGGCAACGACGGACTGGCTCGGATCGACGACCGGGCCGAGCTGATCGCCCGCCCCGACGGTGACGAGCCGAGCGGGCTCGGTGCCCTTCCATGCCTCGCCGACCGTCACGGCAGCCGACCCCTCGACAGATCCTGTCCAGAGCGGCTGGTATCCGACCCGGGCGTAGTCCGGCTCGCCCATGAGCCGTCCGATCGGCGACAGGTAGTTGATCGAGGAACCGAAGATCTCGAGTGCCTCCGGACGCGGCCACGGCAGCAAGTTCGCCGGTCGGAACGGCGTCTCGGCGGTCGGTGTCGGCGTGCCCCCCGGCTGGCGGGTCGCGGTGTCGCTGCCCGACACCAGCAGGGGTACGGCGACGGCGACGGCCACGACCACAGCAGCGGCTCCCGAGACCGAGGTGAGCACCCGTCGCCGCCGCAGCCCACGGGCCCGCGACTCGATGCCACCGAGCGGGTCCGGTGCCGGGTCGACGCCAGCCGCCTTGGACTGCAGCAGCGAGCGGACCTCGTCGTCGAGGGGGCTCATGACTGGGCTCCAAGCGGGAGGGCGGCGCGGGGGTCGTCGCGAAGCGAGGCGTCCTGCCGGAGGGCGGCCAGGGCGCGGGAGGTCGTGGACTTGACGGTGCCGACCGAGATGCCGAGCAGGGCCGCGGTGTCAGCCTCCGTGAGGTCCTCGTAATAGCGGAGCACGACGATGGCCCGCTGCTTCTTGCCGAGCCGCGCGAGTGCAGTCCAGAGGGCGTCGTGGAGGTCGCGGTCGGCAGGGATGTCCCGGCCCGGACGCTCCGGCGGCTCGTCGTACAAGGACTCGGGCTTCTTGCGTCGCCAGAAGCTGGACTGGGTGTTGACCATCGTGCGGCGCACGTAGCCGTCGACGGCTTCCCGCTCACGGATGCGGTCCCACGCCAGGTAGGTCTTCGCGAGGGTGGTCTGCAGCAGGTCCTCGGCGTCAGCCCGGTTGCCGGTGAGCAGGTAGGCGGTGCGCAGCAGCGCACCCGAGCGCGCCACCACGTACTCCTCGAACGCCGTGTCCATGCTCATCAGGACGCCAAGTCTGCCGCCGGGGTTGCGTCAGGTGACGGAGTACTTCGCCTTGCTGATCGTGAAGCCGTGCGGATCCGCCGTGCCGTGGCAGTGGATCGTGGTGGCGCTGATCCCGTCGCACTGGATGAAGCCGACCTTGAACGCGTGCTTCGCGGCGAGGACCCGGTGCGGGCTGCCGAGGGCCTCGCTGGCGCAGAAGAAGGACGCCTTCGTGCCGGCCTGCAGCTCGATGCCCTTTCCCCAGCCGCTGAAGCAGTCCGACGGTGCGGCCGGCGTCGCCCAGGCGCGACTCCTGGGGTCGCAGCGCGCGTAGGCCGACTCGATGTCACACGTGAGGTTGCCGTCGGCGCTGCCGAAGGTCAGCGGCCCGATCAGAACGGTGACGGCGAAGGCCGGCCGCGCGACCACCGGCCTCGCGGTGGTCGGCGCCACGGTCGGGGTCGGAGCCGTCGTGACCGTGGCGTGGCTCGAGCAGGCGCCGGCCAGCAGGAGGGCGACCAGCAGGCAGCGACGCATCTCCCCAAAGTAAGGCACCTAGAGTCGATCGGCGTGGAGCGCTTCGTGGTGACCGGCGGTGCCTGTCTCAGGGGCGAGGTGCAGGTCACCGGCGCGAAGAACAGCGTGCTCAAGCTGATGGCGGCGGCCCTGCTTGCCGAGGGCACAACGACGCTGACCAACGTGCCGGACATCCTCGACGTGGCCATCATGAGCGAGCTGCTCCGCCGGCTCGGCTGCGAGGTCGTGCGCGGTGACGCCACCGTCGACATCACCGTGCCCGCCGTCCCTGGTCACGAGGCCGACTACGACCTGGTACGTCGGATGCGCGCGTCCATCACCGTGCTCGGGCCGCTGCTGGCCCGCTGCGGGGAGGTGAAGGTCGCCCTCCCGGGCGGCGACGCGATCGGCTCTCGAGGCCTCGACATGCACGTCGCCGGTCTGGAGAAGCTGGGCGCCACGGCGACCGTCGAGCACGGCTACCTGGTCGCCTCGGCCCGACAGCTGACGGGAGCGCCGATCTGGCTCGACTTCCCGTCGGTGGGTGCGACCGAGACGATCGTGCTCGCGGCCGTGCTCGCGGATGGCACGACGACCATCGACAACGCCGCCCGTGAGCCCGACCTCGTGGACCTGTGCGAGTTCCTCGTCGCGATGGGCGCGACGATCGGCGGCATCGGCACGTCGACGCTGGAGGTCCAGGGCGTCGCGTCGCTGTCGCCGGCGACGCACGCCATCCTTCCCGACCGGATCGTGGCCGGCACCTGGGCGGTGGCCGCGTGCCTGACCCGCGGCGACGTCACGGTCGTCGGCGGCCGGGCCGATCATCTCGACATCGCCCTCGACAAGCTGACTTCTGCCGGCGCCACGGTGTCGACCGACCGGTTCGGGTTCCGGGTGGTCATGGCCGACCGGCCGCGCGCAGTCGACGTGGTGACGCTGCCCTATCCGGGGTTCCCGACCGACTTGCAACCCATGATGCTCGCCCTCAACGCCATCGCGGACGGCACCGCGATGGTCACCGAGAACGTCTTCGAGGCCCGCTGGATGTTCGTCAACGAGCTCGCCCGCCTGGGAGCGGATGTACGGACCGACGGCCACCATGCCGTCGTGCGCGGGAAGCCGATGCTGTCGGGCGCCCCGGTCACCGCCCACGACATCCGTGCCGGTGCGGCGCTGGTGCTCGCGGGTCTCGTCGCCGAGGGCGTCACCGAGGTGCACGAGGTGCACCACGTCGACCGCGGCTATGAGGGCTTCGTCGACTCCCTCGTCTCGCTGGGCGCAGACGTCCGTCGGGAAGCGGGCCCCGAGCCGCTCTTCTGAGCGTGGATGTGGACAGGTGACCCCCTGCGGAGGCCCCCGCCGAGGGTCCCAGTCCACATCCACAGGCCGGGGGTCAGGGTGCGGCGACGAGCTGACGGGCCCGGTCGAGGTCCTTCGCGAAGACCAGCACCTGGAGCTCGAGCTCGTCTTCGCTGATGCTCGCGCGCACCCCGGCCTCGCGCAGTACGTCGCGGAGCATCTCCGCGTCGGCGCGGACGCGCACGGTGGCGACGGGCACCAGCAGGCCGAGGTCGCCCCGCGAGTGGACTGCCCGCTCGAGGCGACGGGTGTCGCGGCCTTCCGTCGAGAACACCCAGCGGCAGATCAGCGCGATGACCCCGAGGGCGCACCCAGAGATCAGCGGACCCAGCAGGAAGTGGACGCTCGACCCGATCGGCACCACCCGATCCTGCAACGCCTTCCTGTGAACCGCCACTGCGGTGTGGCTCCCCCCCAATGTTGCGTGATCGTGATCACATCAGGGCAACCGCTGGTCGGGCTGCCGCGTCTTCCTCCGTGAGAGCCGCGCACAGCGGGATGGAGGACCGCACGTGAACCACGCACAGATGGCCGCCAACGTCTTCGCGCTGACCGGTCGCCTCGACGTCCACGCCGCTGCCGATGCCCGCCTGCTGCTCGCCGATGCCGTCGACAACGGGGACGGCGAGCTCATCCTCGACCTCACGGCCCTCGAGGCGGTCGACGCCACCGGGCTCGGCGTGCTCGTCGGCGCTCACCGCCGCGCCCAGCGCGCCGGCCGCACCCTCGTGCTCGAGGACGTCCAGCCGACAGTGGGACGCATCCTGTTCGTGACGAAGCTCGACCGGGTCCTGCTGACCCGCCGCAGCGCCTGAGGTCCCCCACGGGGTCGTGCGGTAGGTCACGCCGCGGGGGCCTGTCTCACGGGGGTACACGGTCGTTACGCTGCGGCAACTGGAGGTCGACCGATGGCTGAGCGCGACAAACCCTGGGTGATGCGGACCTACGCGGGGCACAGCACGCCTGCGAAGAGCAACGAGCTGTATCGCAACAACCTCTCGAAGGGCCAGACCGGCCTCAGCGTCGCCTTCGACCTCCCGACCCAGACCGGCTACGACCCCGACAGCGAGCTGGCCAAGGGCGAGGTCGGCAAGGTCGGCGTCCCGGTCAGCCACATCGGCGACATGCGTGCGCTGTTCGACGGCATCCCGCTCGCCGAGATGAACACCTCGATGACCATCAACGCGACCGCGATGTGGCTGCTGGCGCTCTACGAGGTCGCCGCTGAGGAGCAGGGCGCCACGCCCGCCGACCTCGCCGGCACGACCCAGAACGACATCATCAAGGAGTACCTGAGCCGCGGCACCTATGTGTTCCCGCCCGGGCCGTCGCTCCGGCTGATCACCGACATGGTCGCGTACACGGTGACGTCGATCCCCAAGTGGAACCCGGTCAACATCTGCAGCTACCACCTGCAGGAGGCCGGCGCGACACCGGTGCAGGAGATCGCGTTCGCGCTCTCGACAGCCATCGCTGTCCTCGACTCCGTGAAGGCCTCCGGGCAGGTGCCGGCTGAGCGCTTCGGTGAGGTGTGCGCCCGCATCTCCTTCTTCGTGAACGCCGGCGTGCGCTTCATCGAGGAGATGTGCAAGATGCGGGCGTTCACGCAGCTGTGGGACACCCTGCTGCAGGAGCGGTACGGCGTGCAGGACCCCAAGCACCGCCGGTTCCGCTACGGCGTGCAGGTCAACTCGCTCGGCCTCACGGAGGCCCAGCCCGAGAACAACGTGCAGCGCATCGTGCTGGAAATGCTCGGGGTCACGCTGTCCAAGGACGCCCGGGCCCGCGCCGTGCAGCTCCCGGCCTGGAACGAGGCCCTCGGGCTGCCGAGGCCGTGGGACCAGCAGTGGTCGCTGCGGCTGCAGCAGGTGCTCGCCTACGAGACCGACCTGCTGGAGTACGACGACATCTTCACCGGCTCGGTCGTCATCGAGGCGAAGGTCGCGCAGCTGTGCAGTGCGGTGCAGCAGGAGGTCGACAAGGTCCAGGCCATGGGCGGTGCCGTCGAGGCGGTCGAGTACATGAAGACCGCCCTGGTCGCCTCGCACGCCGAGCGACGCCGCCGTATCGAGGCCGGCGAGGACATCGTGGTCGGCGTCAACAAGTTCACGACCACCGAGCCCAACCCGCTACTGGGCGAGGGGTCCATCCTCACCGTCGACCCCGCCGTCGAGGAGCACGCGATCGAGGCACTGCGTGCCTGGCGGGCAGGCCGTGACGCGGCAGCCGTCGACGACGCGCTGGTGGCACTGCGGGACGCGGCCAAGACCGACGCCAACCTGATGGAGGCCACCCTCGCCTGCGCCCGGGTGGGCGTGACGACCGGGGAGTGGGCCGGCGCGCTGCGCGAGGTCTTCGGGGAGTACCGCGCCCCCACGGGCGTCGCGGGAGCCACGGTCGGCGGCGACGCCGGCGAGGCCATCGCCGCGGTGCGGGAGCGGGTCAGGCAGACCGGTGAGGAGCTCGGCTCGCGACTGCGGTTCCTCGTCGGCAAGCCGGGCCTCGACGGGCACTCCAACGGAGCGGAGCAGATCGCCGTACGGGGCCGCGACGTGGGGTTCGAGGTCGTCTACCAGGGCATCCGGCTCACGCCCTCGCAGATCGTCGCGGCAGCGGTCGAGGAGGACGTGCACGTCATCGGCCTGTCGATCCTGTCAGGGTCGCACATGGAAGCCGTGCCGGCCGTGCTCAACGGGCTGAAGGAGGCCGGGGCGGGCGACGTGCCGGTGATCGTCGGCGGCATCATCCCCGACTCCGATGCCGCCCGCCTGCGCGAGCTCGGGGTGGCGGCAGTCTTCACACCGAAGGACTTCGACCTCACCACGGTGATGGGGCAGATCGTCGACGTCATCCGCTCCGCCAACGGACTGTCCTAACCGGGAGGATTCGGCGCAACCGCGTCGAACAGCCCAGTCAACGCCGAGTACGACTCGGTGCGTCTGGAGGTCTGTCGTCGTGCGTGCCCTGCGCCGCTCCGT
>JAWWOJ010000180.1:0-9897 GCA_033851885.1 Frankiales bacterium
GGACGCGCAGGATCGCCTCCTTGCCGCGGAACAGGACAAGCCAGCCGTCCTCCCGCTCCAGTTCCACGTCCTCGTAGCGCTCCTTGACGACCTGAGTCTCGTCGCCGTACACCATGTCGTAAGTCGGCATGCCGCCTCCTGGGACGCGCGACCCCCGTGGGCCGTCGTGGCGATGCAACCGTGAGGAAGGGCATCGGTCAACCGACGCGCTAGTTGAGGTGCCGCTGCCAATCCGCGGGAACCCGTCCCTGCGGGCCTGGCGTCGGCTGGTCCAGCGGATGGTGCTGTGGGTCCGCGAGCCTCGGGCCCTCGCCGTAGTCCTCGGCGCGGTAGTTCCAGAACCAGTCCTCGCCGGGCTCGAAGCTCTGGATCAGCGGGTGGCCGGTGGCGTTGGCATGGGCACTCGCATGCTGGGACACCGAGGAGTCGCAGCAGCCGACGTGACCGCACTGGGCGCACCGGCGCAGGTGGAACCACCACCCGCCGGCCGCCTCGCACTCCACGCAGCCCGTCCCGCTGGGCACGACCAACGGCTCGATCCCCTCGATGGCGCTCATCGCCCCATCCTTCCACCCGAGCGGGATACATCGGAGGTCGTAGTCCGCGGCGGAAAGGTCAGTCTCTGGTCGGTCGTCACGCGCCGCCGACGTTCCTAGCGTTGTGGGCAGCCGACGAGAGGGAAGATCAGCATGATCGAGGCCAGGAACCTGACCAAGAAGTACGGCGACAAGACCGCCGTGAACGATCTCAGCTTCACCGCGCAACCCGGCATCATCACCGGCTTCCTCGGGCCCAACGGGGCCGGGAAGTCCACGACGATGCGGATGATCCTGGGCCTTGACGCACCGACGAGCGGCAGTGTCACGGTGGGCGGAAAGCCCTACGCCGAACATGCCAAGCCGCTGCAGGTGGTGGGAGCGCTGCTCGAGGCGCGGGCGGTGCACACCTCCCGGTCCGCCTACAACCATCTGCTGGCGCTCGCCGCCACGCACGGCATCGCGCGGGGTCGGGTCGACGACGTCATCGAGATGGTCGGCCTCCAGGACGTGGCCCGCAAGCGCGCCGGCGGGTTCTCCCTGGGAATGGGACAGCGGCTGGGCATCGCCTCCGCACTGCTCGCCGACCCAGAGACGCTCATCCTGGACGAGCCGGTCAACGGCCTCGACCCCGAAGGCATTCGCTGGGTCCGCGACCTGCTGAAGGGCCTCGCCGCCGAGGGGCACACGATCTTCGTCTCGAGCCACCTCATGAGCGAGATGGCCCTCACCGCGGACCACGTCATCGTGGTGGGCCGTGGACGGCTGATGGCCGACATGCCCATGTCGGAGCTCATCGCGCAGGCTTCCAGCAACGTGGTCGTCGTCCGCTCCCCGCAGGCGACCGCACTGGCCAAGGCGCTCGCCGGCAAGGACGTCACCGTCACGAGCACCGAGCAGAACACGTTGGAGATCAACGGTCTGACGGCCGCGCAGATCGGTGACCGGGCCCTCGAGCTCAACATCAGCCTGCACGAGCTGTCGTCCAAGCAGGCCTCCCTGGAGGAGGCCTTCATGGAGATGACCCGCGACGAGGTCGAGTTCCACGCGTCAACCCCCGACGACGACCACACCCTCAGGAGCGCAGCATGAGCACCGCCACCCTCGACCGTCCGCGAGCGAGCACCAGCTCGGTTCACGTCGAACCCGTCACCCAGAGGCGGGTCCTGAACAGCGAGTGGATCAAGATGCGCTCGCTCCGGTCGACCGGGCTGACACTGCTCGCGGCGGTCGTGGCGATGATCGCCATCGGGTGGATCGTGGGATGGGCGACGAACGCGCACTGGGCCACGCAGCGACCTGATGAGATCGCCTCGTTCAACCCGATCAGCAACAGCCTCAACGGCTACCACCTCGCGCAGCTCGCCGTCGGCGTGCTCGGAGTCCTGCTGGTCAGCGGCGAGTACGCCACCGGCATGATCCGGGCTACGTTCCAGAGCGTGCCCACCCGACTGCCCGTGCTGTGGGCCAAGGCCGCGCTCTACGCCGGCGTCACGTTCGTGCTCATGCTCGTCGCCAGCTTCGCCGCGTTCCTGGGCGGTCAGCAATTCCTGGGCACGCACGGAACGTCGCTGTCCGCGAGCGGCGCCGTCCAGGACATCTTCGGCGTCACCGGCTACCTCACCCTGATCGGGATCTTCGCGGTCGCCCTGGGCTTCATCATCCGCAGCACCGCCGGCGGCATCGCCACGCTGTTCGGACTGCTGCTGGTGCTGCCCGGCATCGGGCTCGTCCTGCCCACGAGCTGGCAGGCCAACACGCTGCCCTACCTGCCCAGCAATGCCGGCGCCTCGATGTTCAGCCCGCAGACAGCGGTGGGAAGTCTGTCCGCCGGCGCCGGCCTGGTCGTGCTGGTCACGTGGGTCGTGGCGGCGCTGGCCGGAGCCGCTGTGCTGGTCAAGCGACGGGACGCCTGAGCCGCGTTGGCGGGCGTCCCGGCAGTCGAGCCGGTCGTCGAGCCGGTCGGAGCCTCACGGCACCGACCGGCTCTGTCGGCTGACACCTTCCGGGACTTCCTGCGGCAGTTGACCCAGCGCTCCCCCGAACGCCTGGGACAGCGGCGCGCCGCCTGGACCCCGCGCGTCGCGGCCGTCGACCTGGCTCTCGCGCTGCTGCTCGACCTCGTGACCGCCGGTCCGTTGGTGCACGAGCACAACACGGTGAGCGACTGGGTCCTGGACCAGGCACTCGTGCTCCCTGTCGCGCTGCGCCGACGCCATCCCAGTGGCGTCTTCGCGTTGCTCGCCGTCGTGGCCTGCATCCAGTGGGCCTACGGCCTGCCGCTCGCGGCCGACGCCGGCCTGCTGCTCGCCCTGTACACCGTGGCCGAGCACGAGGTCCGAGCGCGCGCCGCCCTCGCGGCGGTGCTGCTGGAGATCGGGGTGGTCTGGGCCTCCTTCCGGTTCGTCCCCACCGGCGACGGCGTGCTCGGTTCGCTGATCTTCCTCAGTGGACTGGTCGTCGCCGCCTACCTGCTCGGCACCTCACTGCAGACCCGAAGGGCCTACCTCGCCGGCCTCGAGGACCGTGCGAGACGGCTGGAGATCGAGCGCGACCAGCAAGCCCGACTCATCCAGATCGCGGAGCGGACGCGCATCGCCCGCGAGATGCACGACATCGTCTCCCACAACCTGAGCGTCATGATCACTCTCGCCGCGGGTGCCGCGGCCGCCACCCCGACCGACCCCCAGCAGGCAGCAGCGGCCATGCAACAGGTGGCCGCGACCGGCCGCGACGCCCTTGACGAGATGCGCCAGCTGGTGGGCTTCCTCCGTGACGACGGCGACAGCCGCGACAGCGGCGACACCGCTCCCCAACCCGGCCTCGACCAGCTCGACGAGCTGCTCGCGCAGGTCCGGAGCACCGGCCTGCCCGTGAGGTACAGCGTCCAGGGCGACCCGCAGCCGCTGCCCATGAGCACTCAACTCACCCTGTACCGCACCGTGCAGGAAGCCCTCACGAACACCCGCAAGCACGGACGTGACGTCACCAAGGTGACCGTCCTGCTCACCTGGCAGCCCACGGTGCTCGAGCTCGCCATCACCGACGACGGCGTCCCGCCGGCGGGTGTCCCGGCCCACGGGAGCGGGATGGGTCTCGTGGGCATGCAGGAGAGGGTGGCTGCGGCCGGCGGAAGTGTCAGCGCGGCGCCGGGGACGGCACGGGGCTGGCGGGTTCTGGTGCGGCTGCCGCTCATCGAGGGCGAGTCCGCATGATCCGTGTCCTGCTCGTCGATGACCAGCCACTCATCAGGATGGGCTTCCGGATGATCCTGTCCGCAGAGCCGGACCTCACGATCGTCGGTGAGGCCGCCGACGGGCAGCAGGCGGTCACGCTCACTGCCGAGCTGCATCCGGACGTCGTCCTCATGGACGTGCGCATGCCGGGGACGGACGGGGTAGAAGCGACCCGCCTGATCGTCGCGCACCACCCGCTGGCCCGGGTGCTCATCCTCACCACGTTCGACCTCGACGAGTACGCCTTCACGGGGCTGCAGGCCGGTGCGAGCGGCTTCCTGCTCAAAGACGTTCCCCCGGCCGAGCTCACCGCTGCCATCCGGGCCGTGGCAAGCGGCGACGCCGTCGTGTCGCCCCGCGTCACGAGACGGCTGCTCGACACCTTCGCCCGGAGCCTCAGCGAGGCGACCGACACCGCTGCCCCTCCACGCGATCCGCGTCTCGCGCAGCTGACGCAGCGGGAGTACGAGGTCTTCGAACAGGTCGCGGCGGGCCTCAGCAACGCCGAGATCGCCGCCGCGCTGTTCGTGAGCGAGGCCACGGTGAAGACCCACATCACCCGGACCCTGAGCAAGCTCGAGCTGCGCGACCGCGTCCAGGCGGTCGTGTTCGCCTACCAGCAAGGCATCGTGCAGCCCTGAGCCTCACGCTCCCCACACAGGCGGCCACCAGGGACCTCACAACAACGGCGGGCACGGTCAGCATGTTGCCTACCAAAGAGAGCCCGCCATGAAGCCAGACCAGTCGGTCGTCGACATCGCAGACGAGGAGGGTGCCCCGCCCCGACGAGGGGTCGGCGCACGGCGCACACTGTCGAGCAGACGACGTCGATGGGTCGCTGCCGCCGTGCTGCTGTGCGGGTTGATCGGCGGGTCGGTCGCCGTCGCCTCCGCCTCGTCGACATCGGCGCCTGCGAGCAAGGTCGCGCCTGCCACCGGCGCCGGAGCCGGCGGGGGCGGCGGGGGCGGCGGGGGCGGCAATGCCCGGTCCGGGGCGGCCGCTGGCGGCTCGGTCGGCACGGTGAGCAGCGTGACCACATCAGCCTTCACGATGTCGACGTCGGCAGGGGAGAAGGTGAGCGTCAACGAGACGTCCTCCACGACCTACCAGAACGGGACGAGTGCGGCCTCGGCGACGGCCGTGGCGACCGGCGTACCGGTCCTCGTCCTCGGGACGACCAGCGGCACGACCATCACGGCCACGCAGGTCATCGTCCGGCCGGTGGGCGCAGCCGCGACGTACTCGGCCACCGCCGTGGTTCCGTTCCAGCAGGGCGCACCATCGACGTCGCAGCAGGACGGTCAGGTCCCGGCGAACTACACCGAAGGGTCGGGGACGATCGTCAGCGGAGCGGCCGCGAACCAGGCGACCGAGGCTGCGCTGGCCGCCTACCCGGGAGGTGTCGTCGACCGGGTGGTGCGGCTGAGCAACGGCGAGTACGAGGTGCACAACATCGGCGTCAACTGGCCGCACCACATCTTCGTCACCCAGGGGTTCACCGTCGTCGGCGCCAGTTAGGGCCGCGACCTCCGCAGAGCGGGCTCGTGCAAGGGCCAACATGACAACGTCCTTGCGGGGTACGATCCCACCGAAACCACTCACCCGTCCGGACCGTGCGCGGGCCTTGTCCCCTCCTTCGAGACGGATGCCATGGTCCAGCAAAAGGCCTTGGCGGCGGTACTGAGCGACTTCGCCCGGACCCTGGCCACCGACTTCCCGATCCAGGGCATCCTCGACCACCTGGTCGAGCGGATCGTCGACGTGCTGCCGATCACCGCAGCCGGGGTCACGCTGATCCGCCCGGACGAGAACCCGCACTACATCGCCGCCTCGAACGCGGACGCGCTGCGCTTCGAGCAGATGCAGACCGAGTTCGACGAAGGCCCGTGCCTGGACGCCTACCGCACCGGAGAGGCCGTCGCGGTCCCCGACCTGGCCACCGATGGACGCTTCAGGCGGTTCGGCCCCCCTGCGGTCGCCGCAGGTCTGGCCGCGGTGTTCACCTTCCCCCTGCGTTCCGCGGGCGGCCGTCTCGGCGCGTTGGACCTCTACCGCGACACCCCTGGCAAGCTGGCCGCTGAGGACCTCGAGGCAGCCCAGACCCTGGCTGACGTGGCCGCGGCGTACCTGCTCAACGCCCAGGCCAGGGACGAGGCCAGCTCGGCGTCGGACCGCTTCCGACACAGCGCGCTGCACGATCCGCTGACCGGCCTGCCGAACCGGCTGCTGCTGCAGCAGCGGTTGGAACACGCGGCCCTTCGGGGCAGCAGGTCGCGTTCCATGGCGGCGATCCTGTTCGCCGACCTGGACGGGTTCAAGCGGGTCAACGACACCCACGGCCACCAGGTCGGTGACCAGCTGCTCCTCGCGGTCGCGCAACGGCTCACCCACCTGATCCGTCCCGGGGACACGCTGTGCCGCTATGCCGGGGACGAGTTCGTGTTCCTCTGCGAGGACGTGCAGACGCAAGCCGACGCCGAGCAGCTCGCCACCCGGGTCGACGCGGCCTTCGCGCACCCCTTCCAGCTGGACGAGGTTCTCGAGCTGACCGTGACCGCCAGCATCGGGATGGCTTTCGCCGGCCCTGGCGAGGACATCACCGATCAGTTGCTTGTCGAGGCCGACACTGCGATGTATCAGGCCAAGCGCAGGGGCGGCGCCGCACATCAGCTCATCGATCTCCGCGAGGCGTCGGTGGCCGCGATCCGACGTGACCTGGAGACCGACCTGCGGGCGGCTTTGGAGCGCGGACAACTGGCACTGGCCTACCAGCCGATCGTCCGGAGCGGCGACAGCGTAGTGACGGGGCTGGAGGCATTGCTGCGCTGGTGCCATCCCGAACGCGGCCAGGTCGACGCCGACACGGTGATCCAGCTCGCCGAGGGCAGCGGGCTGATCAGCAAGATCGGGTCGTGGGTGCTGATGCAGGCCTGCCGCGACCACGCCGCCTGGCCGCGCCACGGCCGGCAGCCGGACCTCGCCATCAACATCTCACCCCGACAGCTGATGGCGCCTGCCTTCCTGTCGACCGTGACCAGCGTCGTGACCCGAGCCGAGATGGACCCCACGTCGCTGATCCTCGAGATCACCGAGAACGTCCTCATCGACGACCTCGACCGGGCCACCACGATCCTCGACGACCTCAGGACCCTGGGGATCCGGATCGCCCTCGACGACTTCGGCACCGGCTACTCCTCGCTCGGCTACCTGCGCCGGCTGCCGATCGACATCGTGAAGATCGACCAGTCCTTCATCGCCGACATCGGGCAGACACCCAGCGGCTCGGCGATGATCTCCGCGGTGACCGACCTGGCCCACCTGGTGGGGCTGACCGTCGTCGCTGAGGGAGTGGAGACCCAGCAGCAACGCGACATCGTGCTGGCCGCGGGGTGCGAGCTGGCCCAGGGGTACTTCTATGCACATCCGCAGCCGGCGTCGACGATCGCGCTGCAGCACGACCGCTACTTCACGACCCCCCTCGGAGTGCCCGACGGCGCGACCACCGCAGCCGGGTCCTAGGACCTCCGTCCACTACTCGCACCCCCGCGAACGGCTGAGGGTGGGGTGGTGACCCTCGCCGTGTTCGCCACCGCCTCGCTGATGATGACGTCGCTGCTCGGCTGGCTCGTCCTGGACCCGGCGGCGCGCCCGTCAGCTCAGATCAGCGATCAGCCCGGCGGCGAAAGCCAGGTAGAAGCCGCCGGCGACGAGCAGCCGCCGTGGGGTGACCTGGGCGCGACGGAACAGCACGAGCAGGTACAGGACTGACGACAGCGTCGCCGCACCTGCCAGCACCAGAGGGGTGTCGAACTTCCACGGCGTGAAGAACAGGCCGATGGCGGACGGGACGGTCGCCTGGATCATCATCGCGCCGCTGATGTTGCCGAGCGCCAGCGAGGTCTTGCCCTGCCGGACCCAGATCACGGCGTTCATGATCTCCGGGAGCTCGGTGGCGACGGGGCTCAGCAGCAGCGCGACCACCACCGCCGGCAGGCCGAGCGCGGGACCGGCCCAGTCGAGCTGGGCGACGAAGAGCTGGCTCGCGGCGAAGATCACCACGAGGGTGACCAGGGTCTGGATCACGACGGCGAAGGTCGTCGGGACCGGACGGTTGCGCTGGAACGTCAGCGGTTCGAGCCCGTCGGCGCTGGCGTGCTCCCCCGTGCCGCGCATCTCCCGGAACGCGTAGACCGCGTAGGCAAGCAGGAACGCGACGCCGAGCCACGGCTTGATGCTGAACGCCACGAGCCCGAGGGCCACTTTCACGACGAAGATGCAGAGGAACCAGGTCTGGTCCCGGGCGAGGCCGCGCACATCGGTTCCGTCGAGCGGACCCGCGTCGACGGCGGCTCGCCGCCGGAGCAGGAGCATGGCGCCGACCACCGCATAGGCCAGGGTCCCGACGACGAGTGGGCCACCGAGAGCCGCGCCGACACCGATGTCGGCGCCGGAGTGGCCGCCGAACAGGACAGCGACCAGCGTCACGACACTCTCCGGCAGCGCCGTACCGGCCGCGGCCAGGATGGTGCCAACCGCGACCGGGCCGACCTTCATGCGAACCCCGAGCCACTCGACGGCGTTCACGAACGCCTCGCAGGCGAGGTAAATGGTGACAGCGCAGCCCAGCAGCAGCACGACATGGAGCACGAGCGGGTTCCTTCCGCGTGAGCCGCGGATCAGCGTGCCCGGTTCGGGCGACCTCGACCCACGGCAGACTGGTGTCTGACGTCGGTCGAAGGTCTCGCCCACCCGCACCACGTGAGTGGCACAGGCCCGGGAACCGGGAGCCCGAGGGCTCCAGCATGTCGACTCACCGGCGAGGAGGGCTACTCCCCTTCAACAGGGCCCCAGCCTAGCGGGTGGCCGGAGGCGACTGCTCAGTGGTGGCCGCCGTGGTCATCGGGCGACGCCGCCGCCGTCGGGTCATCGCTCCCGCCGCCACGCGACCCGCTGCCGGAATCCGAGGAGTCCCCCGAGTGCGAGGTCTCGCTGGGCTCGGGGGTCGCATCGTCTGAGCCGTGACCGCCGACACCGGCGCCGCCCCGGTCCTCGGTCGGCTCGGGCGTGGCGTGGACGCCCCGGTCGTCTGCCGGCTCGGGCGTGGCGTGCACCCCCCGGTCCTCGCTCGGCTCGGGCGTGGCGTGCACCCCCCGGTCGTCTGCCGGTTCGGGGCTGTGCGTCGGGGCCGGGGAAACATGGTTGTCGTCGATCGGCTGGTTGTTGCCCGCGTCGGTCGGGCTCGCGGTGACCTGGCCGACGAGCGCGTAGGCCGCGGCCCCCGTCCCCCCGGTGAGGAGCACGACAGCCCCGACGGCAGCAGGCACGTGGTGGCGCAATCTCAGCTTCATGGGTCAGAGCATCGGTGCGAGCTGGTCGCGAGCAGTAGTGGACCGCCGTCCTAGGACTTCATACCCCATGGGGGTATATGCTCGCTCAGCAGGGAGGTGCCATGACGGAGAAGGACACGGCGGTCCAGCGCGGGTACTCGGACACGAAGGAAGCGCACCTCAAGCGCCTCGCGCGCATCGAGGGGCAGGTGCGGGGCATCGCCCGCATGGTGGACGACGACCAGTACTGCATCGACGTCCTGACTCAGGTTTCTGCCGTCACGAAGGCGCTGCAGGCCGTCGCGCTCGGGCTGCTCGACGAGCACCTGAGTCACTGCGTCGTGAAGGCCGTGGAGGCCGGCGGCGAGGAACGCGACGCCAAGCTCAAGGAGGCGTGCGACGCCATCTCGCGGCTGGTCCGGTCATGAGCACTATCGGCATGAGCCTGCAAGAGGGCTTCTTCATGTTCTGGGCGACGCTCTGGGCCCTCATCCTGGGCTTCACGCTGTCGGGGGCCGTCCAGTCGTTCGTCTCCCGCGCGGAGATGCAGAAGGCCATGGGCGACCACACTCCCCGAACCATCGTCAGGACCAGTCTGCTCGGCGCCGCCAGCAGCAGCTGCTCCTACGCAGCCAGCGCGCTCGCGAAGTCGCTGTTCCAGCGGGGAGCGGACTTCACGACGTCCATGGTCTTCATGTTCGCGAGCACCAACCTGGTGCTCGAGCTCGGCATCATCCTGTGGCTGCTCCTGGGCTGGCAGTTCGCGGCGGCCGAGCTCGTGGGCGGCGTCATCATGAT